>NZ_JBHVHF010000428.1:0-5216 GCF_042800315.1 Streptomyces sp. NPDC057638 | reverse complement strand
GGTGAGGCGGGGGAACCGGGCTCTCCGTGGGCTCCGTGCGGAGCGGTGTCACGGGTACCGGCGGGGCGGTCCTACTGGTTCTGGTTCTCGCCCCGGTAGTACTCGTAGACCCAGCCCCAGATGCCGATCAGGATGAACGGCGCCGAGAAGTAGAGCAGCCACCAGCCGACGGCGACACCGAGGAACGCGAGCGCTCCACCGAGCGCCAGCGAGAGCGGCTGCCAGCTGTGCGGGGAGAAGAAGCCGACCTCGCCGGCCTCGTCCGCGACATCCGCCTCGGTGTCGTCCTGGGCCATCGCGTCGACCCGCTTGGCCGTGAAGGCCAGGTAGTAGCCGACCATGACGCTCAGGCCGAAGGCCATGAAGAGCGCGGTGGTACCGGCCGGCTCCTTCGACCACACGCCGTAGAGGATGGCCGCGGCGAGGATGAAGACACTCAGCCAGAGGAACATCTTTCCCTGGATCTTCACTTGCCGGCCTCCTTTCCGGTGGTGAGGGCGTCGGGACCGTGGTTGTCGAGCTGGTCGACGGCCGCGATCTCGGGGTGGTGCAGATCGAACGCCGGGGATTCGGAACGGATCCGCGGCAGGGTGAGGAAGTTATGCCGCGGCGGCGGGCACGACGTCGCCCATTCGAGCGAACGGCCGTAGCCCCACGGGTCGTCGACCTCGACCTTCTTGCCGTACTTGGCGGTCTTCCAGACGTTGTAGAAGAACGGCAGGAGCGAGGCGCCCAGGACGAAGGAGGCGATGGTCGAGATGGTGTTCAGCGCGGTGAATCCGTCGGCGGCCAGGTAGTCCGCGTACCGGCGCGGCATGCCCTCGGCGCCCAGCCAGTGCTGGACCAGGAAGGTGCCGTGGAAGCCGATGAAGAGCGTCCAGAAGGTGATCTTGCCCAGGCGCTCGTCCAGCATCTTGCCGGTGAACTTGGGCCACCAGAAGTGGAAGCCCGCGAACATCGCGAAGACCACGGTGCCGAAGACGACGTAGTGGAAGTGCGCGACGACGAAGTACGAGTCCGAGACGTGGAAGTCCATCGGCGGCGAGGCCAGGATGACACCGGTCAGACCACCGAAGGTGAAGGTGATCAGGAAGCCGATGGTCCAGAGCATCGGCGTCTCGAAGGAGAGCGAGCCCTTCCACATGGTGCCGATCCAGTTGAAGAACTTCACGCCGGTCGGGACCGCGATCAGGAACGTCATAAAGGAGAAGAACGGCAGCAGCACACCACCGGTGACGTACATGTGGTGGGCCCACACCGTCACCGACAGACCGGCGATGGCGATGGTGGCGCCGACCAGGCCCATGTAGCCGAACATCGGCTTGCGGCTGAAGACCGGGATGATCTCCGAGACGATGCCGAAGAACGGCAGGGCGATGATGTACACCTCTGGGTGGCCGAAGAACCAGAAGAGGTGCTGCCAGAGCAGGGCGCCACCGTTGGCCGGGTCGAAGATATGGGCGCCGAACTTACGGTCGGCCTCCAGCGCGAAGAGCGCGGCGGCGAGGACCGGGAAGGCGAGCAGGACCAGCACACCGGTCAGCAGCACGTTCCAGGTGAAGATCGGCATCCGGAACATCGTCATGCCCGGAGCACGCATGCAGATGATCGTGGTGATGAAGTTGACCGAGCCGAGGATGGTGCCGAAGCCGGAGAAGGCCAGGCCCATGATCCACATATCGGCGCCGACGCCCGGGGAGCGGACGGCGTCCGAGAGCGGGGTGTAGGCGAACCAGCCGAAGTCGGCCGCACCCTGCGGGGTGAGGAAGCCGGCCACCGCGATCAGCGAACCGAAGAGGTAGAGCCAGTAGGCGAACATGTTCAGCCGCGGGAACGCCACATCGGGCGCACCGATCTGGAGCGGCATGATCCAGTTCGCGAATCCGGCGAACAGCGGCGTCGCGAACATCAGCAGCATGATCGTGCCGTGCATCGTGAACGCCTGGTTGAACTGCTCGTTCGACATGATCTGCGTACCCGGACGGGCCAGCTCGGCGCGCATGAAGAGCGCCATGAGTCCGCCGATGCAGAAGAACACGAACGAGGTGACCAGGTAGAGCGTGCCGATGGTCTTGTGGTCGGTGGTGGTCAGCCACTTCACCACCACGTTGCCGGGCTGCTTGCGCCGGACGGGCAGCTCGTTCTCGTATGAGTCGTCGGCTGCTGCGGCGGCACCCTGGGATTCGTTGAGGATGCTCACAGTTGCTTCTTCTCCGCGTTTTTGGCCGGGTCCGTCTGCTCAATGCCAGCCGGGATGTAGCCGGTCTGCCCCTTGTCGGCCAGCTCCTTCAGGTGCTGCTGGTAGCGCTCCGGGGAGACGACCTTGACGTTGAAGAGCATCCGGGAGTGGTCGACGCCGCAGAGCTCGGCGCACTTGCCCATGAAGGTGCCCTCCTTGGAGGCGGTCACCTCGAAGGCGTTGGTGTGGCCCGGGATCACGTCCTGCTTGAACAGGAAGGGGACCACCCAGAAGGAGTGGATGACATCCCGGGAGGTCAGCACGAAGCGGACCTTCTCGCCCTTGGGCAGCCACAGCGTGGGGCCGGGGTTGCCGTTCTGCGGGTTACGCGTGCCGGGGATACCCGCGTCGTACACACCCCCGGCGTTCTCCGGGAACGCGTCGAGGTACTTCTGCGGGATGGCCTTCAGGTTCTTGTCCGTCTTGGCGTCACCCGTCACACCGGGGACGTCCTCGACGTAGTTGAAGCCCCAGCTCCACTGGTAGCCGACCACATTGATGGTGTGGGTCGGCTTCTTGGAGAGGGCGAGGAGCTTCGACTCATCACGTGCGGTGAAGTAGAACAGCACCGAGACGATGATGAGCGGGACCACGGTGTACAGCGCCTCGATGGGCAGGTTGTACCGGGTCTGCGGAGGGACCTCCACCTTGGTGCGGCTGCGCCGGTGGAAGAAGACACTCCACAGGATCAGACCCCACACCAGTACGCCCGTGACGAGCGCAGCCGCCCACGAGCCCTGCCAGAGGGAGAGGATCCTCGGCGCCTCCTCCGTGACGGGGGTGGGCATACCAAGGCGGGGAAAGTCCTCGTATGTGTATTCGCAACCGGTGGCGGTCGCCAGGATCAGTCCCGCAGTCAGCACCTGCGGCAGCTTCCGCCGCATCGGGCGCCGCGACGAGCGGTCGGAGCCGTTGGGACTCACGTAGCGCCTTCCCGAGAGTCTCGGCCCGCGCGACGGGCTGCGGCCGTCTCGCTGGTCGGTCGCCGGCCCTGACGCGGGCAGGGGTTTGGATGTTTATGCGGACCAAACCCTACTGGACGCTATTTGGGGTCGCGCGGGGAGGGTGCCCAACGCGCCGTCCGACACCCCGAAGGGGTGGAATCCCCCCGGAAACACCCCGCTTTTCCTGCGGGTTTCCCGTGGAATCACGGCTCGGGGGCGGCGAGCGGCTGACTCTCCCCGCTTCTGCCCGCCGCTCTCCGCCTCCGGGCGTGTCGCACATCCCCGGGGAGCGGGCGGGCGGTACGCCCGCGGGGAGCCGGCCTGCCCTGCGGAGGGTTCGGGGCGCCCCGGGCCCGGGAGCGGGGCCGAGGGGCCTGGGGCCGGGTGGCCCCAGGGGCTCGCGTGGCGCCGGGGGTTAGCGTGACCGCGTGCCCTACTTCGACACCGCCTCCGCCGCACCCCTGCACCCCGTCGCCCGCCAGGCCCTGCTCGCCGCGCTGGACGAGGGATGGGCCGACCCCGCCCGGCTCCACCGCGAGGGACGGCGCGCCCGGCTGCTCCTCGACGCGGCCCGGCAGGCCGCCGCCGAGGCGGTCGGCTGCCGCCCGGACGAACTCGTCTTCACCCCTTCGGGGACCCACGCCGTCCACCTCGGGGTGACGGGCGCCGTCGCGGGCCGCCGTCGCGCCGGACGGCGTGTCACCGTCTCCGCCGTGGAACACTCCTCCGTCCTCCATGCCGCCGAGGCGGCCGGTGACCTCATCGAGGTGCCGGTGGACCGCGGCGGCCGGGTCCTCCTCGACGCCTTCGCCGGAGCGCTGACCGCCGACACGGCGCTGGCCGCGCTCCAGTCGGCCAACCACGAGGTCGGGACCGAACAGCCGGTCGCCGAGGCGGCCGTCGCCTGCCGGGCCGCCGGAGTGCCCCTGCTGGTGGACGCGGCCCAGTCGCTGGGCTGGGGCCCCGTCGCGGGGGACTGGTCCCTGCTCACCGCGAGCGCTCATAAATGGGGCGGACCATCCGGAGTCGGGCTGCTGGCCGTCCGCAAGGGGGTCCGGTTCGCCCCCCGGGGCCCGGTGGACGCACGCGAGTCGGGCCGCTCCCCCGGCTTCGAGAACCTCCCGGCCATCGTCGCCGCCGCGGCCTCACTGCGGGCCGTACGCGCGGAAGCCGCCACCGAGGCCGCCCGGCTGCGCGCCCTCGTGGACCGGATCAGGGCCCGGGTGCCCGCACTGGTCCCGGACACCGAGGTCGTCGGCGACCCGGAGCGCCGACTCCCCCATCTGGTCACCTTCTCCTGCCTCTACGTCGACGGGGAGACCCTGCTGCACGAACTGGACCGCGCGGGCTTCTCCGTCTCCTCCGGCTCCTCCTGCACCTCCAGCACCCTGACGCCGAGCCATGTCCTCACGGCGATGGGCGTACTGAGCGAGGGCAACATCCGCCTCTCCCTGCCCCCGGGCACCACGGCCGACGACGTGGACCGCTTTCTCTCCGTGCTGCCGGGGGTGGTGACGGAGGTACGGGAACGACTGGGCGCGACCGGGGCCGCGACCGGGGCCGGGGCGGATCCCGAGGAGGCCGACGCGGCCGAGCTCGTGGTGGACGCGCTCGGGAAGCTGTGCCCGATCCCGGTGATCGAACTGGCGAAGGTGATCGGGCGGGTCCGGGTGGGCGGTGTGGTGCGGGTGCTGGCGGATGACGAGGCGGCGCGGCTGGATATTCCGGCGTGGTGCGAGATGCGGTCCCAGGAGTACCTCGGCGAGTCCTCCACCCCCGCGGGCCCCTCCTTCACCATCCGCCGCACCACCTGACCCTGCGGCGGCCCGCCCCCGCCCCTCCTCATGAGCAGGCGGCCGACACCACGCGCGGCCCCCGAACCCACGCGCTTCGTGGACCCGGCGGGGTCCACACCCTTGTGCCCCGGGTTCCCACCGCGTGTGGGCACGGCGGTGCCACCGCTTGTGGGCACGGGTTCCGCCCGGGGCGATGGGGGTCCCCCCGGTCGAAGTCCCCCAGGCGCAGGCCTGGGG
>NZ_JBHVHF010000427.1:0-5225 GCF_042800315.1 Streptomyces sp. NPDC057638 | reverse complement strand
TCGCCGAGGGGCGGCGGGTGTGTCGCTGACCAGGGTGTCCGATGCCCGGGGCCGCTCCCGCCAGGCGGCGGGGGCCGGTGTCACCGTGGCGCGGCGGAGGTACGGTCCCCTCCGCGCAGCCCCACGCAGAGGGCCGCGCCCGTCAGCGCCGCGGCGCCCCACAACAGCGCGGTGACACCGGCCGCCTCCACCACGACACCACCGAGGAACGCGCCGACGGCGATGGCGGCGGTGAAGACCCCGACATAGAGCCCGGTCACCCGCTCCACCCGGTCGGGCGCCGAGCGGGTCAGCCAGATCTGGCCCGCGACCGACAGCCCGCCGTACGCCGCGCCCCACAGCGCGACACCGACGCCCGTGGGCGCCGCCCACGAGCCGACGAGCGCGAGCAGCGCGATCGACGCGCCGATCCCGGCGGTCAGGGCCAGGACCGTGCCACGGGCGCGGCGGGCCGCCAGCGCACCGGCCGCGAAGTTGCCGACCAGACCGAAGACCCCGTACACGAGCAGAACCACGGCGATACCGTCCGGCGTCAGCCCCGTACGCTCCTCAAGGACGGGCCGTACATAGGTGTAGGCCGCGAAGTGCGCGGTGACCAGGAGCAGGACCAGCGTCAGCGCCACCCGCACCGGCCGGGTGCGCGGCGCCGCTCCCGCCACGGCACCGCTCGGCGCGGTCGGCGCGGTCGGCTCGCTCGGCCGGGGCAGCCGGGGCAGGGCGAGCAACAGGGCCACGGCGAGGACCAGCGCGGCGGCGGCCAGCGCGGCGAACGCCACCCGCCAGCCGAAGGCATTGCTGACCAGCGTCCCCAGCGGCACGCCCACCACCGAGGCCGCCGCGACGCCGCTGACGGCGACGGACACCGCCAGCGCCGCGTCGCGCGCCGCCACCAGCCGGATGGCGACGGCGGACGCCAGGCCCCAGACCGCGCCCATCCCGACGCCCAGGATCACCCGGGAGACCATCAGCGGACCCACGTCCCGCGCCACGGCGGTCAGCGCGTTGCCCACGGCCAGCACCACCATCGCGCAGGCGAGCACGGCACGCCGGTCGAGCGACCCCAGCAGCCGGGGCACCACGGGCGCGGTGACGGCGGTCACCAGCCCGGTGACGGTCAGGCTCAGCCCGGCCGTGCCCTGGCCGATCCGCAGATCGTCGGCCATCGGGGAGAGCACGCCGACCGGCAGCATCTCGGAGCTGACGACCACGAACGTACTCACCGCCAGCACGACGACCGCCACCCACCGCCATGACGTGGTGCGCGCGAGGGGATCGAGGGGGAGGGGGCCGGAGGGACGAACGGGGGTCGGTGCGGGGGATTCCATGCCCATCAACCAACCAGCGGACCAGGGCGGGAACAACGGCGATCTGCTCACCGTTCGATGAGCGAGAGTGATCGATCAGCGACACGCCGCCGTCGCGGAAACCGCCGGGGAATGATGAACCAGGTCCATGTCCAGGAGCTCGAATGCCTCCTCGTACTGGCCGAAGAGCTCCACTTCGGCCGCACCGCCGCCCGGCTGGGCTGCTCCCAGAGCCGGGTGAGCCAGCTCATCGCGGCCCTCGAACGCCGGGTCGGCGTACGACTGGTGGAGCGCACCAGCCGCAGGGTGGCACTGAGCCGGTTCGGCGCCCAGTTCGCCGACGAGGTGCGCCCGGCCTACGACGCGCTCGCCACCACCCTGGCCCGGGCGCGGGAACGAGCCGCCAGCGGCACCCTGAGCCGGGTGCGCGTCGGCTTCCACGCCAGCGTCTACGAGGAGCTCACCGAGGCGTTCCGGCGGCTGCGCGGCGGGGACGATGTGGCGATGGAGCTCAGCGAGATCCCGTGGGGCTCCCCCTTCACCGCCGTACGGGACGGCAGGCTCGACGCCGTCGTCGTGGAGGCGCCGGTCCATGAACCAGAGCTGACCATCGGCTTCCGCTTCCCGCCCGAGGACCGGCTGCTCGCGGTCGCCGCCGCGCACCCCCTGGCGGACGCCGGGCGCGTCGACGCCGAGGAACTGGCCGGCCTGGACGTCCTGCACCCCTCGGGCGACGCCCCTGACTACTGGACGGCGGCCCAGGCGCCGCGCGCCACCCCCGCGGGCGTACCCGTCCGGTCCACCACGGGCGTCTCCTCCGTCCACGAGGGCCTGGCCCGGGTCGCGGGCGGCGAGTACGTCATGCTGGTGTGCCGACCGCTCTCCGAGCGGGCCCTGCGCGGCGATGTGCGCTACCTCCCGCTCGACGGACTCGGCGAACCGTCCCGCATGGTGCTGGTCTGGCGCACGGACCGGACGAACCGCCAGCTCACCGCACTCGCCGGACTCCTCCACGAGACGTTCCACCGGACGACGGCGCGCCCGGAGGGCCACCCGCCACGGCCGTGACGGGCGGCGCGACCTCGCCGGCGCTCCACGGCCGATCCACGGGCCGCTTTCTGCCAATCCCCGCCGACCCGCCCCCGCCACGGCCGCCCCCGGGCTACACAGGAGGCCGTCGTGGGGGCGGGGTCGCCGCCCGGGAGGGAGGGCGTGTGCCGAGGCTCCAGCAGGTGGTGGTGCGCGCGGCGGCGATGGTCCCGCGACCACGACGCCGCGTACCGGTCGGCGGCGGGACCGGTGAGAGGCCGACCGCCGCCACCGTCCTGGCACCGGCGATCGGCCTCCTCGCCGCCGTACGACGGGACCACCCCGGCCCACCCGTCCGGCCGGGCCCGGGCGCCTCCCGGGCGGTCCGATGAGCCGCCGACGGCGGCCGGCCCGCCGTGGCCGGGGGAAGGACCCCGGCTGGGAGGGAGCGGGCCTGGCGGTGCTCGCCGCGCTCGCGCTGTGGAGTCTGGTCACCGGAGCGTTCCGCTGGCTGGCCGCCCATCCCGCGGTGACCGTGCTGCTCCTGGCCGTCGTGGGTGGCGCGCTCGGCCTCTGGACCCGGTCCCGGTGGCGGCGGGCCCAGGGGGAACGCGTCCGTCGGCACGGGCTCCGCTATGTCCTGCCCCAGCTCGACGGGCTGCACCACCGTGAGTTCGAGCACGCGGTACGCGATCTGATGCGTCGTGACGGATGCTCCGACGCCGTCCAGGTCGGGGGAGCGGGGGACAACGGAGCCGATGTGAAGGCGACCGACCCCTTCGGCCGTCTCTGGGTCATCCAGTGCAAACACCGCAGGGCCGGTCTGGCCGGAGCCGCCGTCGGCACACCCGACCTCCATGTCCTCAACGGCACCGGACGCCCCGTCCACCACGGCGACATCATCGTCCTGGTCACCAACGGCCGCTTCACCACGAAGGCCGTCGACTTCGCCCGCTCCCAGCACCTCCATCTCGTCGACCGCACCCTCCTCGCCCAATGGGCGGGAGGCTCCACACCCCTGTGGGACCTCCTGCCCACCCAGCCGCCACCCCTGCCCTGAACCGGTGACCGCCCAGCAGGCGCGATCCCGGATCCGGCCGACCGGGTTCCCGCGCTCGTGGACCGGGCGGCGGGGCGGTGACGCGGGACCGGGCGCGGCCGTCGGGCGTGATGGGTTCAGGTCTGGGGCGCGGGGGTGGACGTGTCAAGGAGGTCCTGTAGTCGGTAGCGTGACGGGGAGTCGGATGGTCGGGAAGGTAAGGGAAGCCGGAGTGCAACCGAAGGAAAATCGAGTTACCGGCCGGTAGAACCCCAGGTCAGGAAGTATGGATCCCGCGTGTGCGGGGATGGTCCCTCCTACGACTCGATGTGGGAGACCGACCCGCAATGGATCCCGCGTGTGCGGGGATGGGCCGCCCCCCGAGCCCCGAGGGCGGTCAGCGCGGCCGGTCGTGCCGTCGATCAGTTCGCGGAGGATGTCGGCGTGGCCGACTGTCGCGGGTGGCATGGGGTCTCCTCACGAGGCGTCGTCGCCATGGGTGGTACGGCGGATGATCAGGATGTGGTCGACGACCTCGGCGGTGCGTCCACCGGGTCCGGTCGCGGTCCGGCGGGCGGTGTCGGCCCGCTCGACCGTCCACCACCGCGCGTCCAGGCCGATGTCGGCGGCGACCTCATCGGGGGTGGGGTACCGGGTGCCGGAGCCCCGGTCCCATGACCAGGGCGCGCTGGACCCGTGGTCCACGACGAGCAGCCGCCCGTCCGGGCGCAGCGCGTGTGCCGCCGTACGCAGGACGGCCGACCGGTCCAGGTCGAGCGGGGTGTGCAGGTAGTGGGCGCTGACGAGGTCGAACCCACCCTGTGGGAAGGTCTCGTTCAGGTCGTGGCGTTCGGCGGTGATCCTCTCCTCCAGCCCGTGCGCGCGGGCGAGGCGGGCGAGCCGCTCGGCGACCACGCCCGAGACATCGACGGCGGTGACGCGCCAGCCCTGGCGGGCGAGCCACAGGGCGTCACCGCCCTCCCCGCACCCCAGGTCGAGGGCGTCGCCGGGCGGCAGGTCCGTGACCGTTTCGGTGAGGCGGAGGTTCGGTCGTGGTTCCGTGGCCGCCGTACGGTCCGCGTAGAACCCGTCCCAGAACGTGGCCGCTTCCGTGGTGTTCATCGTCTCTCCATCTGTCGGGACGGCCAGTGTTGCCAGGACCCCGGCGATCCGGCACGTGAATGTGCCGTTCTGGCAAGATGGCCCGATGGACCCGGACCAACGGGATGTACTCGCCGCGGTGGGGCCCCGGTTGCGCGCGTTGCGGCGTGAACGCGGGATCACCCTCGCCGATCTCGCCCTGACCACAGGGGTGTCGCAGAGCACGCTGTCCCGGCTGGAGAGCGGACAGCGCCGGGCGACGCTGGAACTGCTGCTGCCGCTGGCCCGTGTCTATGACGTTCCGCTGGACGATCTGGTCGGTGCCCCGCGCACCGGTGATCCCCGGGTCCATCTGAGACCGATACGGCGCCATGGGATGGTCTTCGTTCCGCTGTCCCGGCGGCCGGGAGGCACACACGCGTTCAAGATGATCATTCCGGCCCAGTCGCCGCCGCGGGAGCCGACCCCGCAGACCCATGAGGGCTTCGAGTGGCTGTATGTGCTCAACGGCCGACTGCGCCTGCTGCTGGGCGATCGGGAGCTGACGCTGTCGCCCGGTGAGGCGGCCGAGTTCGACACGTCCCAGCCGCACTGGCTGGGTACCGCCGACGGCCGGGCGGTCGAACTCCTCATCCTCTTCGGCCCGCAGGGAACCCGCGCGCACCTGCGCGCCTCGCCCCGAGAACCTGAGCCCCGAGAACCTGAGCCCCGAAACCCCGCGCCCCGCAGCCCCGGGTAGCCCGGAGCGGGCC
>NZ_JBHVHF010000426.1:0-5274 GCF_042800315.1 Streptomyces sp. NPDC057638 | reverse complement strand
GCTCGGGACCGTACCGGTGCGGATGCCGGTACGGTCCCGAGCCGCGTGGGGCGTCAGCCGATGACGCGCAGCAGGCGGTTCGGGGAACCCGGGCCGGGGTTGGTCACCACGTTGGGCGTGGCGGCGGCCACGAGCGCGGCGGAGACCTGGGCGGGCGTGGCGTTGGGGTTGCCGCTCAGGTAGATCGCGGCGGCACCCGCCACGTGGGGCGACGCCATCGAGGTGCCGGAGATGGTGGCGGTCGCCGTGTCACTGGTGTTCCACGCGGAGGTGATGGAGCTGCCGGGGGCGAACAGGTCCAGGATGCGACCGTAGTTGGAGAAGCCGGAGCGCGCGTCGGTGATGGTCGTGGAACCGACGGTCAGGGCCTCGCCCACCCGGGCCGGGGAGAAGTTGGCCGCGTCGGCGTTGCTGTTGCCCGCCGCGACGGCGACGGTGACACCGGAGGCGATGACCCGGCGTACGGCGGCGTCAATGGTGGCGTTGGCGCCACCGCCGAGGCTCAGGTTGGCGACGGCGGGCTTGACCGCGTTGCGGGCGACCCAGTCCACTCCGCCGACGACCTGGGCGATGGTGCCCGAGCCGCTGTTGTTGAGGACGCGTACGCCGACGATTCTGGCCTTCTTGGCGACGCCGTGGAGGGCGCCCGCGACGGTCCCGGCGACATGGGTGCCGTGGCCGTGGCCGTCCTGGGCGACGTTGTCGTTGTCGACGGCGTCGTAGCCGTCGACCGCCTGGCCGCCGAACTCGCTGTGCGATATGCGCACACCGGTGTCGATGACATAGACGTTGACACCGACGCCCGCCGAATCCGGATAGGTGTACCGGCGATCGAGCGGGAGATACGGCTGGTCGACGCGGTCGAGTCCCCAGGACGGCGGGTTGCTCTGGGTCGCCTGGATGGAGACGGTCTGGTCCTGGGCGACGGAGGCGACGGCGGGATCGGCCGCGAACTCCTTCGCCCGCGCCTCGGTCAGCTCCACGGCGTACCCGTTGAGGGCGGTGGTGTAGGTGCGCTTGATCTTCGCGCCGTACTCCTTCGCGAGCGCCCGGCCCGCGGCGGACGCGGCACGGACCTCACCGTCGCGCAAGGTGACGATGTAGCTGTTCTTGATGGCGCCGGGCTCCCCGGCCTCCAGGATGCGGCCCACGGGCCGCTCGGAGGCGGCGTTCGCCGGAAGCGCGGAGACCAGGCCGAGGGTGAGGGCCGTGACGACGGCGGCGCCGAGGACGGCGTGCCGGGGCACGCGGCGGGCACGGGTGGGCTGGTCTGTCTGGCTCTGGGCCATGTGAGGGTTCCTCCTCGTCGTGGTGCATGGGCGAGCGGGTGCGCGGCCGCCGTCCGGGCGAGCGGAGGTACGGACGTACGGGCACGCAGACCGATCACGTTGACGCGGGCACGCCAACCGGTAGATCAAAGGCTAGGCAGGTCAGGGGAGTTGACGCACGGGTTGTGCACAGTGGCCACAGAGATGACACGTGCACGACATGAAACACCGTCACCAGCCTGGTCAGGACGCGGCGATACCCTCCCCCTCGGCCAGATCCCGGCTCGCCCGTCGCGGCACCGCGCCCGGGCACGCGGGTACCGGCGTCCGCGGGACCCGCCCGGCACCACCGGGATGGACACCGCGCCCGCGCGCGGGTGCCCAGGTCAGCGGAGTCCGCCCCACGGGCGCCGTGGTGCGCGACCGGGTCGGCAGGGCGGCCCGTTCGGGCACGCCACCCACGCGGGTACCGGCGCCCGGCCCCGGCCGGTACCTAGATCACCGGGTGAGTACGCGCGCGGATGCCGCCGCGCCCCCTGGCCCGGAAGGCTGGGCGGTCGCGGCCGGGCTCCCCGGCCGTGATGACGGCCCGATCCTCATCTCGTTCGACTCACCCATGGAGGTATGTCATGCGAACACTGAGAAAGGCTGCGACAGCGCTCGCGCTGGCGGGCACCACCCTCGTCGGATCGGCCGGGGCGGCCTGGGCCTCCTGCGGCCAGGTGGACCGGCCCCACGCCAAGACCGTCTGTTCCACCCCGTGGGGCAGCGGCACCAAGTCGGCCATCCACACCGTGCCCCAGCCGCTCACCAACATCAGGACCGGCCAGCACGGGTGCTTCGACCGCGTGGTCTTCGATGTCCCGGGCTCCGCCGGAACGGCCGGGTACCACGTCGGCTATGTCGACGCGTTCCACCAGGACGGCAGCGGCGACCATATCCCCGTCACCGGGGGCGCCATCCTCCAGATCTTCGTCAACGCCCCCAGCTACGACATCGAGACCGGTGGCGTCATCTACCCGGGCAGGCCCGGTCAGACCCTGCCCGGAGTGAACATCGCCGGGTACCAGACCTTCAAGGACACCAAGTACGGCGCGAGCTTCGAGGGACAGACCCAGGTGGCCGTCGGAGTGCGTGCCCGGCTGCCGTTCCGGGTGCACCGCTCGGGCGACCAAGTGATCGTGGACGTCGCCCACAGCTGGTAGGGAGACCGGCCACCCCGGGCGCGTAACCGGACACACCCCGGGCGGTGACCGGTGGACGCGGGCCCTTCCCCGGCCCGCGTCCCATCCCGCGCACCGCCCGGCCGGGAGTCAGGCTCCCGGCGATACCACCGACGATCCTCCCGGCCAGGCGTCGGGCCCCGGGGCGGGCGCGGACATCAGGCCCTGTCAGCCGTCGCCGCCAGGCCCACGCGGACACGGCCCCCACCGGAGGTCGGCCCAGGGGCGCACGGTCGGACCTCAGGCCCCGCCGGGAGGCCAGGGCCTCGCGCCCGGGGGCACGACGTCCTCCGCCGAGGATCTCGGGAGTGCTCCACCGCGCGTGAGGGCACCCCGCCGCCCGCCCATGACGCCCGGGGTAATCGACTGGTCCACCGCACCCCGGACATGATCGACTCCGACGGGGAGCCACCGGCCCCGCCCACCACGACGAGGAGCGCGCCATGACCGACACCCCCATCGCCACCACCACGGACACCGCCGCCGAGGCCACCCGTTCCGTCGTACGGGAGTTCCTCGCCGCCCGTGTCGCCGGGGACGTCGAGCGGATCACCGCGCTCTTCGCCGACGAGGTCGACTGGCTGCTGGCCGAGAACCCGGGTGTCCCGTGGATCCGTCCCCGTTCCACCGCGGCCGAGTGCGCGGCCCAGTTCACCGAGCTGATGGAACACACCGTGCCCGAGGACGCGCGCGCCTCCGTCGACACCTTCCTGGTCGACGGCGCCGACGCCGTACTGATGGGTCATCTGTCGGGGACCGTCCGCGCCACGGGGAAGTCCTTCGCGGGCCCCTTCGCGCTGCGCCTGACGGTCGAGGACGGCCGGATCACCCGGCACCATCTCTACGAGGACAGCCTGTCCATCGCCGGGGCCTGCGCGCCCTGACCGGGGCGGGCCGGGCGGTGGGACCGTGGAGGGCACACCCCGGGCACCCGGTGTCGGTCCGGGGCTCAGCTCACCGTCCGCGACGGCGGGGCCTGCCCCCGCCCCCGCCGGAGGAACGGCCCGAAGCGCCCCGCGCCCCCTTCGACCCCGCCCCCTTCGACCCCGTGCCCGAGCGGCCCGCGCCGGAGCGCCGCTGACCGGCCTGGGCGCCCTTCGCGGCCGTCCCGCCCTGCTTGGCCTTCCCGGTCCGCGCGGGCTGAGCGGCCGTCTCGTCCCGACCGGCCTCGGCCCGGCGGCCCCGGGAGCTGTTGACCGTGCGTCCGCGCACGATGCCGATGAAGTCCTCCACCAGGTCGGTGGTCGCCTCCTCCGGCCAGGACAGGACCACGGCGGACTGGGGCGCGTCCACGACAGGCCGGTAGGTCAGGTCCCTGCGGTGATGCAGCCGGGCCAGGGACTGCGGGACCACGAGGACTCCCACCCCCGCCGCCACCAGTTCGACGGCGTCCGCCGTCGTCGCCGGGCGCTCGATCGCGGGCCGTCCCGGCAGCGTCTCCCAGCCGAGCACGTCATCGAGGGGGTGCAGCACGATGTCATCCGCGAGATCACCGGTGGAGACCTCCTCGACCGCCGCCACGGCGTGGTCCTTCGGGACGATCACCACCGTGGTCTCGGTGTAGAGCGGGATGGCGCTGAAGACCGTACGGTCCACCGGGAGCCGTACCAGTCCGGCGTCGGCGCCACCGCCGCGCAGCAGCTCGGCCGCGTCCGCGACAGGCGTCTGGAGCAGCTCCAGCGGAACGTCCGGAAGCCGCTCATTCCAGATCCGTACCCACTTCGCGGGGGTCACGCCGGGGACGTACACCAGCCGGAACACGGGGGGCGCGGGGAAGGCGGGGGCTGTCTCCGAGGCTGTCACAAGGCCAGATTACCGTGCGTGGTCAGAGGCCCGGGCCATGCTCGATATCCTTGGCACCATGACGTCGCACCAGAGCACCCAGACCATGAAGCCCGCCACGGCGGCGAAGAAGCTGGGTGTGTACCTCGAAGCCACCCCCGCCGAGTTCCAGGAGGGGGTCGTCTCCCGCGACGAGCTGAACGCGCTCCAGACCGATCCCCCCGCCTGGCTGCGGGACCTGCGCCGCGACGGTCCGCACCCGCGTCCGGTGGTCGCCGCCCGGCTCGGGATCTCCATCTCGGGCCTCGCGCGCGGCGGGATCACCGATCCCCTGACCACCGAGCAGATCGAAGCCCTGCGGCAGGAGTCCCCGGAGTGGCTGGTGCGCGAGCGCGCCACCCAGGCCGAGGTCCGCAAGGAGACCGTGCGGCTGAAGGAGAAGCGGGCGGAGCAGGACAAGAAGTAGGAGCGGGGACGGCTCAGGACGACTCGTCCCGCCGCACCGCGCACGCGTACGCGCCCTCGCCCTCCATGGCGACGGCTGACGGCCCCGGGCCCCTGGCACCGGGGCCGTCGGCTGTCCCGCCGCCCCGGCATGTCCGGTGGGAGGGAACCGTGTAGGAGCAGGCACAGCGGGGAATCAAGACAAAGCGGGGGAAATACCTAACCCTCCCCAGGGAGTGGTCATGATCGTCCTCGGAGTCATCCTCTTGATCGTGGGCCTGATCACCGGCCTGAACATCCTCTGGACCATCGGAATCATCCTCGTGGTGATCGGGCTCGTCCTGTGGCTGCTCGGCGCCGCCGGTCACGCGGTGGGAGGGCGCCGTCACTACTGGTAGCCCGTGACATCCGGGGCCTGTCAGCGCACGGGCTGTCGTCCTCAGGACGGTCGGGTGCGGGGCAGCGATCCGCCGGAGACCGCCCCGTGGGCCGGGGAGAAGGCTGCGGGAACGCCGTCGGAGCACTGAGTTCCGACGCACGGGCCGGAGGCGGAAGCC
>NZ_JBHVHF010000425.1:0-5281 GCF_042800315.1 Streptomyces sp. NPDC057638 | reverse complement strand
CCTCCGGGTGACGCGGGACGGGGCTGTCGCCGTACCCGTGCCCGTACGCGTACGGGAGGTTCCGGCCCGTACCGACGACCGGAGCCCGCACCGGCCACGCGCATGGCGAAGGCCCGCCCCGGACCGGGACGGGCCTGTCCTGCCGTGCCGTACGGGTCGTCCGGTTACGCCGGGACGCTCGCCACGCCCGGGGCCAGGAAGGGCTTGCCGTTGACCCGCTCCGAGACGCCCTCGCGGTCCAGATACGGGGTGATCCCGCCCAGGTGGAACGGCCAGCCCGCGCCCGTGATCAGGCACAGGTCGATGTCCTGCGCCGCGGCGACGACGCCCTCGTCCAGCATCAGCCCGATCTCACCCGCCACGGCCTCCAGCACCCGGGCGCGGACCTGCTCCTCCGTCAGCACCGTGTCGCCCTGCCGCAGCAGCGCCGCGACCTCGGGGTCCAGCTCGGGCCTGCCCGAGTCGTAGACGTAGAAGCCGCGCTTGCCCGCCGCGACGACGGCCTTGAGGTTGGGGGAGACGGTGAAGCGGTCCGGGAAGGCCCGGTTGAGGGTCTCCGAGACATGCAGCCCGATCGCCGGACCCACCAGCTCCAGCAGCACCAGCGGTGACATCGGCAGCCCCAGCGGCTCCACGGCCCGCTCGGCGACCCCGACCGGGGTGCCCTCGTCGATGACGTTCTGGATCTCGCCCATGAAACGGGTCAGGATCCGGTTGACCACGAACGCCGGGGCGTCCTTGACCAGCACCGCCGTCTTCTTCAACTGCTTGGCCACGGCGAACGCGGTCGCCAGCGAGGCGTCGTCGGTGCGCTCGCCCCGGACGATCTCCAGCAGCGGCAGCACGGCCACCGGGTTGAAGAAGTGGAAGCCCACCACCCGCTCGGGGTGCTTGAGCTGGGAGGCCATCTCGGAGACCGAGAGCGAGGAGGTGTTGGTGGCGAGGATCGCGTGCGCCGGGGCGACGGCCTCCACCTCCGCGAACACCCGCTGCTTGACACCCAGCTCCTCGAAGACGGCCTCGATCACGAAGTCCGCGTCCGCGAAGCCCTCGGCCTTGTCCAGGACACCGGTGACCAGGCCCTTGAGCCGGTTGGCCTGGTCCTGGTTGACCCGGCCCTTGCCGAGCAGCTTGTCGATCTCGGAGTGGACATAGCCCACGCCCTTGTCGATCCGCTCCTGGTCGATGTCGGTCAGCACCACCGGCACCTGGAGGCGGCGTACGAAGAGCAGCGCGAGCTGGGAGGCCATCAGACCGGCGCCGACGACACCGACCTTGGTGACCGGGCGGGCCAGCGCGCGGTCCGGGGCGCCCGCCGGACGCTTGCCGCGCTTCTGCACCAGGTTGAAGGCGTAGATACCGCTGCGCAGCTCCCCGCCCATGGCCAGGTCGGCGAGGGCCTGGTCCTCGGCGTCGAAACCGGCCTGGAGGTCACCGTCCTTGACGGCGGCGATGATGTCCAGCGCGCGGTAGGCGGCCGGGGCCGCGCCGTGCACCTTGCCGTCGGCGATGGCCCGGCCGTGCGCGACGGCGGCGTCCCACGCCTCGCCCCGGTCCAGCTCGGGCCGGGCCACGACGGTCTCGCCGCTGAGCACCGAGGCGGTCCACACCAGCGACCGCTCCAGGAAGTCGGCGCCGTCGAAGAGGGCGTCCGCGATGCCCAGCTCGAACACCTGGGCGCCCTTGAGCTGACGGTTCTGGTTGAGGGAGTTCTCGATGATGACCGAGATGGCCTTCTGGGGGCCGATCAGGTTGGACAGCAGCGCGCAGCCGCCCCAGCCGGGCACCAGACCGAGGAAGACCTCGGGCAGCGAGAAGGCGGGGATCGCCCGGGAGACCGTGCGGTACGTACAGTGCAGGCCGACCTCGACCCCGCCGCCCATCGCGGCGCCGTTGTAGTACGCGAACGTCGGCACCGCGAGCGAGGAGAGCCGCTTGAAGACGTCGTGGCCGCCCTTGCCGACGGCCAGCGCCTGCTCGTGGGAGCTGACCAGCTCCATGCCCTTGAGGTCGGCGCCGACGGCGAAGATGAACGGCTTGCCGGTCAGCCCGACGCCCGTGATGGCACCCTCGGCGGCCTCCCGCTCGACCTGGTCGAGCGCGGCGTCGAGGTTGGCCAGCGACTGGGGGCCGAAGGTGGTGGGCTTGGTGTGGTCGAGTCCGTTGTCCAGCGTGATCAGGGCGAACCGCCCGGCGCCCGCGGGCAGGTCGAGATGGCGGACATGCGCCTGGGTGACGACCTCGTCGGGGAAGAGTTCGGCCGCCCGCTTGAGGAGTTCTGCGGTGGTGCTCACTTGGTGCCTCCGTCGAAGTGCGGGTTCTCCCAGATGACCGTGGCGCCCATGCCGAAGCCGACGCACATGGTGGTCACGCCGTAGCGGACCTGCGGCTGCTCCTCGAACTGGCGCGAGAGCTGCGTCATCAGCCGGATGCCGGAGGAGGCCAGCGGGTGGCCGAAGGCGATGGCGCCGCCGTACTGGTTGACGCGCGCGTCGTCGTCGGCGATGCCGTAGTGCTCCAGGAAGGCGAGCACCTGGACGGCGAACGCCTCGTTGATCTCGAAGAGCCCGATGTCATCGATGGTCAGCCCGGCCTTGGCCAGCGCCTTCTCGGTGGCCGGGATCGGCCCGTACCCCATGACCTCCGGCTCGACGCCGACGTACGCGTACGACACCAGCCGCATCCCGACCGGCAGCCCGTGCGCACGGGCGAACTCCTCGGAGGTGACCAGGGCGGCGGTGGCGCCGTCGTTGAGCCCGGCCGCGTTGCCCGCCGTGACCCGGCCATGGGGCCGGAACGGGGTCTTCAGCCCGGCCAGGTTCTCCAGCGTGGTGCCCGGACGCATCGGCTCGTCCTGGGTGGCCAGACCCCAGCCGGTCTCCCCGGCCTCGGGCGTGGTGCGGCGGATCGAGATCGGCACCAGGTCCCGCTGGATGGAGCCGTTGGCGTACGCCTTGGCGGCCTTCTCCTGGGAGCGCACCGCGTACGCGTCGGCGCGTTCCTTGGTGATCGAGGGGTAGCGGTCATGGAGGTTCTCGGCGGTCATGCCCATGAAGAGGGCCGACTCGTCCACGAGCTTCTCGCTGACGAAGCGGGGGTGGGGGTCGACGCCCTCGCCCATGGGGTGACGGCCCATGTGCTCGACACCGCCCGCGATGACCGCGTCGTACGCGCCGAAGGCGATGGACCCGGCCGTCGTGGTGACGGCGGTCATCGCGCCCGCGCACATGCGGTCGACGGAGTAGCCGGGCACCGACTGCGGCAGCCCGGCGAGGATCCCCGCCGTGCGCCCGAGCGTCAGGCCCTGGTCGCCGATCTGCGTGGTCGCGGCGATGGCGACCTCGTCGACGAGCGCGGGGTCGAGCCCCGGGTTGCGCCGCAGCAGCTCCCGGATGGACTTGACGACCAGGTCGTCGGCCCGGGTCTCGTGGTAGATGCCCTTCGGGCCCGCCTTGCCGAACGGGGTGCGGACGCCGTCGACAAAGACGACATCCCTGACGGTACGAGGCACGATGGCTTCTCCTCCAGGGTGCGGGGTGTGCACTGCTGCGGGGCGAGCGCAGGCGGCTAAGCGTGCGCTTGCCCACATGCTACTTATCGGTAACCAGTGTGCACACCCTTCCGTGACCGAGCGGTGAACGTCACATGGCGGGGTGGCCGAAACCTTTCCCTTTCGACGCTTTCGCGGACCGCCGGCGCCTTCCATGACCCGTCGGCGCCCTCGCCGACCGCCGGCCTCTTCCGCGGTGGCCCGCCGGCGCCTTCCGCGGACTGCCCGGTGCCTGCGACGGGCCGTCGGCGCCCGCTACGGAAAGGAGCGGGGCGCCCGGGTCGGGTGCCCCGCTCCTGTCGCGGGTGGTGCGGGTGGTGCGGGTCCTGGTCAGTCGCACGGTGTGCGGTGCGGCCGGTCACGCGGTGCTCACGCGCCCGGTCGCGGGGTGCCTCACGCGCCCGGTCACGGGGTCCGGGCGAGAGTCCTCGTCACGCGCTCTGGATGAGCGCCTTCGCCAGGACCGGCGCGACCAGCTCGGTCTGCCAGGGCCGCGCGCCCAGGGCGGTCAGCGCCTCGGCCACGCCCTCGGACGTCGGATCCGACGGGGGCTCCCAGCAGATCCGGCGGACCGTGTCCGGGGCGATCAGGTTCTCCTGCGGCAGATTGAGCCGCTCGGCCAGCTCCGATACGCCCGTCCGCGCGGCGGAGAGCCGGGCGGCGGCGGCCGGGTCCTTGTCGGCCCAGGCCCGGGGCGGCGGCGGGCCGTTCAGCGGCTGGCCCGGCTGGGGCAGCTCCGCCTCGGAGAGCGCCCTGGCCCGGTCCACCGCCGCCTGCCACTGTTCGAGCTGGCGGCGGTTGATCCGGTGGCCGAAACCCGACAGTGAGCCGAGCGCCTGCGCGTTCGGCGGCAGCGCCAGCGCCGCCTCGATGATCGCGCCATCGCTCAGCACCTTGCCGGGGGAGACATCACGCCGCTGCGCGATCCGGTCCCGCGCGGTCCACAGCTCCCGTACCACCGCCATCTGACGGCGGCGGCGCACCTTGTGCATCCCGGACGTGCGGCGCCAGGGGTCCTTGCGCGGCGGCGCGGGCGGCGCGGAGGCGATGGCGTCGAACTCCTGCCGGGCCCACTCCAGCTTCCCCTGCCGGTCCAGCTCCTTCTCCAGCGCGTCCCGCAGATCGACCAGCAGCTCCACATCGAGGGTCGCGTACCGCAGCCAGGGCTCGGGGAGCGGGCGGGTGGACCAGTCGACGGCCGAGTGGCCCTTCTCCAGCGCGTACCCGAGGACGGACTCCACCATCGCGCCGAGACCCACCCGGGGGAAACCGGCGAGCCGCCCGGCCAGCTCGGTGTCGAAGAGCCGGGTCGGAATCATGCCTATCTCACGGAGGCAGGGCAGGTCCTGGGTGGCCGCGTGCAGGATCCACTCCGTGTCGGAGAGGGCCTCGCCGAGCCCGGAGAGATCGGGGCAGCCGATCGGGTCGATCAGGGCGCTCCCGGCGCCCTCGCGGCGCATCTGCACCAGATAGGCCCGCTGGCCGTAGCGGTATCCGGAGGCGCGCTCGGCGTCCAGCGCCACCGGCCCGGTACCGGCCGCGAACGCGGCGATCACCCGGGCCAGCGCCTCGGCGTCGGCGACCACCGGTGGAATTCCCTCACGGGGCTCCAACAGGGGGGTCGGAGCCTCCATGGCTGCGACGCCGTCGTCCGGGGGAGCGCCCCCGGCGGTTCGCAGTGCGGTCTCTGCTGCGGTGTCTTGGGCGTCGGTCACGTGTCAAGGGTATCCG
>NZ_JBHVHF010000424.1:0-5312 GCF_042800315.1 Streptomyces sp. NPDC057638 | reverse complement strand
CCGTACCGGTGAACGGCGTACGGGCGGGGGCGCGGCCGGTGCTGGCGTACGGCCGGGACGAGCGGGGCGGCCGGGGCGGCGGAATCCCTCCGGCCGTACACGCGTCGATCTGGTGCCATCGGGTGAAGGCAGGCGCCCCCTCGTTCCGCCGCGTCAGTGGAGTCGGCCGGTTCGGCCGGTCAGGCGTCGCGCTGGTCCCGGCGGACCACGACGACGGTCACGAGGGCGAGGATCGCCCAGGGCGCCCAGAGCCAGGCCAGGGAGCCCTTCCCCAGGGTGGCGGCGATGATCGCGACCAGACTGGTACCGGTGAGTCCGAGCAGGGCCTTGGTGGATGTCCGCACCGCTCCTCCTTCCACGCGGCCCCGGCCGGGGCCGCACATGGGCCGACGGAATGTCGAGCGTAGGCCGCCCAGCTCTGGGGTGATTCCCTGTTTGCGCAGCTCAGAGAGGTGAGAGAGGGGGCTGACGGGGTGCCGGACGGGCGTGGGTCCGGGGTGGGCGCGCCCCTCTGACGAGGGGTCACTTCATCACAACTGCCCCACAGAGGATTGTCGGGGCCGGTCCGCATAAGGTTAGCTAAGCCTAACCAAACCCATGCCCGGGTTCCGTAGCGAAAGCAGAGTCACCATGATCAGCAAGACCTTCCCGCGCCGACGCGCCCTCGCCCTGGCCTCCGTGCTCACGGGCGCGCTGACGCTCACCGCGTGCGGCTCGGGCGACGGTGACGGCAAGGGTGAGGGCGGCGGCGACGCGGCGAAGACCCGTACGGTCAAGACCGCCATGGGCGATGTCCAGGTCCCGGACACCCCCCAGCGCGTGGTCGTGCTCGACACGGCGGAGCTGGACTCGGTCGTCACCCTCGGGGTGACCCCGGTGGGCGCCACCCGCTTCGACACGCCGACCGGGCTCCCGGCGCACCTCCCCGCCGAGAAGGTCAAGGGCGTCAAGACGGTCGGTGAGATGGCCGACCCCAACCTTGAGGCGATCATCGCCCTCAAGCCCGATGTCATCCTCACCAGCAAGCTGCGCCACGGCGACAAGTACGCCGAGCTGAAGAAGATCGCGCCGACGGTGATGACCGAGACCACCGGGCTGCCCTGGAAGGAGAACTTCCTGGTCCACGCGGAGGTGCTCAACAAGAAGGCGGAGGCCCAGCGGGCCATCGACGCCTACACCGCCCGCGCGGCCGAGGTGACCGCGGCCCTCGGCGGCAAGGAGAAGGCCGCCCGGACCGAGGTCAACATGGTCCGGTTCATCGAGGGCTCCGACATCCGGATCTACGGCAAGGAGAACTACATCGGCACGATCCTCGCCGATGTGGGTCTCGGCCGGCCCGCCATCACCGAGAAGGCGGAGGACGGCTTCATGCTGAACGTCAGCCCCGAGAAGATCGACCTCGCCGCCGCCGACGTCATCTTCCACTCCACCATCGGTGACCCGAAGAAGGCCAAGGCGACCGAGGTCCTCGGCGGCCCGCTGTGGAAGAACATCCCCGCCGTGAAGGCGGGCAAGGCCCACGCCGTCACCGACGAGCTGTGGATCCAGGGCATCGGCTACACCGCCGCCACCCTCATCCTCGGCGAGCTCCAGACCGCGCTCACCGCGTAGGCCCCGGCTCCCCCGGGGAGCCGCGCCACAGCGCGCTGACCGACCTCCGGCCGCCGCCGGTCCCCGTGACCGCCGGCGGCCGTCGGCGTACCTGCCGCAAGGGCGTTGGTGTACCTGGCGCGAGGGTGTCGGCGTACGTGCCTCAAGGGTGTCGGCGTACGTGCCGCGAGGGTGTCGGCGTCGGACGGGGAACCGGGGTGGACTCACCCGTACGGACCGTGCGCGTCACTCCTGTGCCCGCTCCGGCGGGCGCGGCACGGCGGGCCGGAAAAGAGTGGGGCCGACAGCCTCCCCACCGAAGAAAAGAGAACGCCATGGCTGTGCCGTCCCCGACCCCGTCACCGCTCCCCGAACGCCGGATATCCCGGGCGACCCGTCTGAGCCGGATATCCCGCCGTACGGGAGCGCTGGCCCTCGCGGCCGCCGCGACCGTCGCCAGCGCGGCGCCCGCGTTCGCCGCCGGGGACACCGGCACCGCCCGGGACACCGGGCGCGCCAAGCCGACGGTCGTCCTCGTCCATGGCGCCTTCGCCGACGCGTCGGGATGGAACGAGGTGGTCGAGCGGCTCCAGGACCGGGGCTTCCCCGTCCTCGCCCCGCCCAACCCGCTGCGCGGACTGAGCAATGACGCCACCTACGTCGCCAGCGTGCTGAAGTCCATCAAGGGCCCGATCGTCCTCGCGGGCCACTCCTACGGCGGCGCCGTCATCACCCAGGCCGCCGCCGGGAACCCCAACGTCAAGGCCCTGGTCTACGTCTCGGCCTTCATGCCCGATGTCGGCGAGTCCCCGGCCGGGCTCTCCACCAAGTTCCCGGGCAGCGAACTGGCGCCCGCGCTCAACCCCGTTCCGTACACCGACGCCCACGGCAGCGGTGAGGACCTCTACATCAAGCTCGACAAGTTCCACTCCGTCTTCGCGGCGGACCTGCCGGAGGCGATGACCCGGCTGATGGCGGTGGAGCAGCGGCCCGTATCGGCGGCGGGCTTCGCCGAGAAGGCGACGGCGGCGGCGTGGAAGGACCGGCCGTCCTGGTTCGTGGTCTCCAAGAACGACAAGGCCATCGCGCCCGATCTGGAGCGCTTCGAGGCCAAGCGGGCGCGCTCGCACACGATCGAGATCGACTCGTCGCACGTGTCGATGATGTCCCACCCGGACAAGGTGGTCGGACAGCTCCTCAAGGCGGCCGCCCACGTCAGCGACGGACCCGCGTCGCTGGCCCGGACCGGTGCCCGCAGCGATGCCCTGGCCCTGCTCGGCGGCCTCGCGGCGGCGACGGCCCTGACCGGCACCACCCTGCTGCTGGCGAGCCGCCGGGCGGCGCGCAGGGCGCGGACGGAGGGCCGCTGAGCATCTGACGGGGCAGGACAGCACGGCCGGGACCGGTGATCCGTCGCTACGGGTCACCGGTCCCGGCCGTCAGCCGAGGCCGCCGAGAGACCCGAGGAACCCGAGGATCGCGTCGTTCACCGCCTTCGGGTTCTCCTCGTGCATCAGATGTGAGGCGTGGGCGATCTCCACGCTCCGTACGTCCGGCAGGAGTTCCGCGAGCCGCTCGCTCAGCAGATGGAGCAGGGACGCGCTGTGGACACCGGTCACCAGCAGCGTGGGGACCGCCAGTCCCCGTACGGCGGCGGGGTCGACCGGCGGGAACCCGGCGCGGAAGAGACCGGCGCGCAGGGCCGTGAGGTTCTCCCGCATCTGCGGCACCCGGTCCTCGGCGAGCCGGCCGTAGGCGACGTCGTCCAGGACACCCCGGAGGAAGGTCCGCATCGCCAGTTCGTCCTCCCCGGCCCGGAAGTACCGCTTGACCGGTGTGACCGTACGGGTGGTGAAGCGCGCCAGCGCCCGCAGCACGCGCGGGCGGCGGACCAGCAGCGGCAGCTCGGCCGGGCGGGGCGGGCTGCTGAGGTAGAGCGGGACGACCGGTGGCTCCTCCAGCACCAGGGAGCGCACCAGATCGGGGCGGCGCACGGCCGCCAGCAGGCTGATGAAGGCCCCCCAGGAGTTGCCGACCAGATGGGCGGGCGCGGCGCCGGTCGCGGTGAGGAACGCGATCAGATCGTCCACATGCCGGGGCATCGGATTGATCCCGCCGGGGGCGATGTCGGCGTTGGGGCGGGCGTAGCGCCTGCTGTAGGCGAGGGCGCGGTACGAGGCGCCGATGACGGGCAGCTGCCACTCCCAGGTCCGCAGATCGCTGAGGTCGCCGTGGACGAAGACGACGGGCTCGCCGGTACCGGTCTCCCGGTAGGCCAGGGAGACGCCGTTGACCAGCGCGGTGCGCAGACTCTCCGGGGGAAACGTCATGACGGGCGCTCCTGTGGCTGGGCGGTGGGGCGTGCTTCGGGGTGCTCTGCGGCGGTGCTCTGCGGGATCCGGGGCTGTTCCGTCCGGTGGAGGCGGCCCCGGATCAACGTCATCACCACCGCCCTCATGACGGCGGGCGCCACGAGCGCTCCCACCCTCCCCGTACACCCGTACGGAGTACACCGGCATGCGGTGGGGGGCGGCAGCTCCTTCACTGGACCGAGGGGTGACAGAGGAGGCACGACACATGGACGGCCAGTGGCGACGGGGACTGGTGGGAGTGACGTTCGCGCTGGTCGCGGCCGTCGCGGCGGCCGGGTGCTCCAACGGATCGACCAGCCCGTCCGAGGTGGCCTCCCAGGCCGCCTCCGTAGGCGCCCGGGCCACGGCGGCGGCCTCGTCGCTGGCGTCCCAGGCGTCGAGCGCGGCCTCCCGGGCGTCGGAGGCCATCGCCTCCGCCACCGCGTCGGCCAACGCGAAGCTGAACGAGATCAAGGGCGGTGTCGACGCCCGGAGCGCGGTACGGCTCGCGACTCCCACCCGGGAGAGCGACGGCCGGATGTCGGTGAAGGTCACCGCCGAGAACACCACCGACGCGGCCAAGAGCTTCGCGGTGCAGGTCTCCTTCACCGACAGCTCCGGGAACCTGCTGGACACGACGGTCCTCACCATCGCGGACGTGCCCGCGAAGGGCACCAAGGACGGTGTCGCGCACAGCAACCGGGATCTGTCGGGGTCGGTGAGGACCGAGGTGAAGAAGGCGGTGCGGTACTGAGACGCCCCGGCGGTCACCACGACGCCGGAGCAGCCCCCGGCCTGTCCGGCGGTCACCACGACGCCGGAGCGGCCCCCGGCCTGACAGCCGCGTGCGGCACGCCCACGCGGACACGAGGATCCGGGCCACGGTGGCCCGGACGCTGATGGGAGCCGATCGTGGACGAATACCCCCTGCTCAACCTCTTCTGGACCATGCTCTGGTTCTTCCTCTGGATCATGTGGCTGTTCCTGCTGTTCAAGGTCGTCACGGACCTCTTCCGCGACCACACCATGAACGGCTGGGCGAAGGCGGGCTGGCTGGTGCTGGTCATCGTGCTGCCGTTCCTGGGCGTGCTGATCTATCTGATCGTGCGGGGGCGCTCGATGGCCGAGCGGGAGGCGAAGTTCGCCAAGGAACGCGAGGCGGAGTTCAAGTCGTACATCCGGGACGCGGCGGGGTCGGGCGGCGCGGCGGGCGGCACCAGTTCCACGGAGGAGCTGCACCGGCTGGCGGAGCTGAAGGACCGGGGCGCGCTGACCGAGGAGGAGTTCCAGCGGGCGAAGGCGAAGCTGCTTCAGTGACCCACCCGTGATCGGACACGCTCCACCGACGGGTGGGGACGGGCGCCGGGGGCC
>NZ_JBHVHF010000423.1:0-5345 GCF_042800315.1 Streptomyces sp. NPDC057638 | reverse complement strand
GGGACCGACCGGTCCCCGCGGTGCCCAGCGCCGTCGGCGCCACCCTGCCCGGTGGAGTCCCCCGGCCCGCGGGAGGATCCGCGTCCTCGCGGGAGCTGGGACGGGAACGTCCCGGTCGTCGCGGGGGCCGGGTGTCGCGCTTGACACCAAAATCGAACATCCATTCTTATGGGATCTCCGGCCCGTGGAACCTCCGGGTTGTCCACAGGCGGACCGCGCGCCGGGGCCATTGTCAGTGGCAGGGGTTAGCGTCTTTGACGTGAAGCGATCGACACAAGCAAACCGGGTGGAACCCATGGCAGGAACCGACCGCGAGAAGGCGCTCGACGCCGCGCTCGCACAGATTGAACGGCAGTTCGGCAAGGGTGCGGTGATGCGCCTGGGCGAGCGGCCGAATGAGCCCATCGAGGTCATCCCCACCGGCTCGACCGCGCTCGACGTCGCGCTCGGCGTCGGCGGTCTGCCGCGTGGCCGCGTGGTGGAGATCTACGGACCGGAGTCCTCCGGTAAGACGACCCTGACGTTGCACGCCGTGGCCAACGCCCAGAAGGCGGGCGGCGCGGTGGCCTTCGTCGACGCCGAGCACGCCCTCGATCCGGAGTACGCGCGCAAGCTCGGCGTCGATATCG
The DNA here is from genome assembly GCF_042800315.1 of Streptomyces sp. NPDC057638. Classification (NCBI taxonomy): domain Bacteria; kingdom Bacillati; phylum Actinomycetota; class Actinomycetes; order Kitasatosporales; family Streptomycetaceae; genus Streptomyces; species Streptomyces sp. NPDC057638. The sequence goes on along the minus strand of NZ_JBHVHF010000423.1, from coordinate 4,716 downwards.
ACTCCCTCATCCTCTCCCAGCCCGACAATGGCGAGCAGGCGCTGGAGATCGTCGACATGCTCGTCCGCTCGGGCGCGCTGGACCTGATCGTCATCGACTCCGTCGCCGCTCTGGTGCCGCGCGCGGAGATCGAGGGCGAGATGGGCGACTCCCACGTCGGCCTCCAGGCCCGGCTGATGAGCCAGGCGCTCCGGAAGATCACCAGCGCGCTGAACCAGTCGAAGACGACCGCGATCTTCATCAACCAGCTCCGCGAGAAGATCGGTGTGATGTTCGGCTCGCCGGAGACCACGACCGGTGGCCGCGCCCTGAAGTTCTACGCGTCGGTGCGCATCGACATCCGCCGTATCGAGACCCTCAAGGACGGCACGGAGGCGGTGGGTAACCGCACCCGCTGCAAGGTGGTCAAGAACAAGGTCGCGCCGCCCTTCAAGCAGGCCGAGTTCGACATCCTGTACGGCCAGGGGATCAGCCGTGAGGGCGGTCTGATCGACATGGGGGTGGAGCACGGCTTCGTCCGCAAGGCCGGTGCCTGGTACACGTACGAGGGCGACCAGCTCGGCCAGGGCAAGGAGAACGCCCGCAACTTCCTCAAGGACAACCCCGACCTCGCCGACGAGATCGAGAAGAAGATCAAGGACAAGCTGGGCGTCGGCGTCCGGCCGGAGACCCCCGGCGCCGAGCCCGGGGCTGAGCCCGGGACGGCCGCCGCGCCCTCCGGCGAACCGGCGAAGTCCGTGCCCGCGCCCGCCACCAAGGCCAAGACGGCCAAGACGGCGGCAGCCAAGGGCTAGCGTCCCGTGACCATCGCACGGCGGCGGAGGTCCGAAGGGCCGGGCGACAGCCCCGACTTGTCGAGGGCCGAGGAGAGGCTGTCGCCCCAGGATCCGGTGGAGCGGGCGCGGGGTATCTGCCTGCGCCTGCTCACCGGGACCCCGCGCACCCGCCAGCAGCTCGCGGAGGCACTGCGCAGACGGGAGATCCCCGAGGAGGCCGCCGAGGAGGTCCTCTCCCGTTTCGAGGATGTGGGGCTGATCGACGACGCGGCGTTCGCGGACGCGTGGGTGGAGTCCCGGCATCACGGCCGGGGCCTCGCCCGGCGGGCGCTCGCGCGTGAGCTGCGGACGCGAGGCGTCGACGCGGCCCTGATCGAGAGGGCCGTTGGGCAGCTCGACTCCGACCGGGAGGAGGAGACCGCGCGCGAGCTGGTCGCGCGCCGCCTCCCCGCCACCCGTGGCCTCGACCGGGACCGCCGGATACGCCGCCTCGCGGGAATGCTGGCCCGCAAGGGGTACGGGGAAGGAGTGGCGCTCCGGGTGGTGCGACGGGCCCTGGAGGAGGAGGGCGAGAGCATGGAGGAGATACCGGACCACATCTGAGCCGGCGCGGGGGACCGGTGGACCTGGTCATGGGCCGTGTCCACCCCCACCGGTCGTCCCTTGTGCCCGTCTCCCGGGCAGACGCGCGCACCGCCGTTCGCGGACGCTCAGCTCCCTGTCGGCTCCTCCTCGACCACCGGCAGCCTGGCCGCCTTCCACGCCTGGAACCCGCCGATCAGATCCGTAGCCCGGCGCAGGCCGAGCTGGCGCAGGGAGACCGCCGCGAGCGAGGAGGCGTATCCCTCGTTGCAGATCACCACGATCCGGAGGTCATGGCTCACCGCCTGGGGAGCGCGATGGCTCCCCCAGGGGTCGAGCCGCCATTCCAGTTCATTGCGTTCGACCACCAGCGCACCGGGGATCAGACCATCCCGGTCCCGGAGCGCCGCATAGCGGATGTCCACCAGCAGGGCCCCCTCCGCGGCCTCCGCGAAGGCGTCCTGGGCGTCGACGCGGTCCAAGCCGCCGCGGACCCGTTCCAGGAAGTCATCGATACCGATGCGGTCATCGGCGCCCGGGGACGGGCTCGCCTCGGTCACTGCCACTCCTCCGGGCGCTCCACCTGCTCCAGCCGCAGTACGGGACCCGTCCGGCTGAAGCGCCGGATCAGGGGCAACGGCGGGTAGTAGGCGTGGACCGAGATGGCGTGTTCCCGGGGGGATTCGTTCAGTACCTCGTGCACATGGTGTTCGCCGAAGGCCCGGCCCCGGCCGGCCGTCAGCCGTTTGACCCGGTCCACCCCCTCCTGGAGTTCCAGGGTCCGCCAGCCGCTGGAGGGCAGGCGCACACTGAGCGAGTTCTCCGTCAGCGCGCCCACGGCGGTGGCGAAGGCGCCCCGGGACTCGGCGTGGTCGTGCCAGCCGGTTCCGGTGCCCGGTGGCCAGCCGATGAGCCAGGCCTCACTGCCGCCGGGGCCGTTGAGCCGCACCCAGGTGCGGCCCTCGGGATCGAGGGGGAGGGAGGCGATCAGCGCCGGGTCGGCGGCGGCGCCACGGGCGAAGGCGAGCAGTTCGGCGGCGGTCGGGCCCTTCGGGCCACCCCGCCGGGAGCGCGGCACGGCTGGAGCAGCCCTGGGAACCGCCACGGCGAGCGGCGGTGTCCCGGAGGCCGGTGCCGTGCTGAGTGAGGGGGCCATGGTGGTGGCGGACGCTGATGAACCCGTGGCGGCGGAAGAACGGGTGGAGGTCGCGGCGGCGGTGGAAGCCGTCGGGACGACGACAGGGCGAGGGGAGTGAGACATGGTGGAGACCGTCCTGAGAATTCGCGGAGAAGCACGCCGGGAGCCCATGGCCCGGCGTGCGCGGAGAGGCGAGATCAGCAGGAACTGCGACACACACAGCCCGCGTAGCGGAGGAGGTCCATATGGACCCTCCGCCAGAGGCGAACATCGGTGGCGGTCATACGCGGGAGTACACCATGTCGACCCCGAGGGGTCAATTGACGTCCGCCGTACGGTCGGTGGGGGTCGGCGCCGGTTCACCGCCGCGCAGCGCGTCCGCCACCGCGTACAGCTCCGCGGGCCTGACTCCGGCGAAGGCGGCGACGAGATGACCGTCCGGCCGCACCACGATGACCGCGTGGGCGGACGCGCCGGGATAGCTCTCGGTGACCAGCAGTTCGGCCCGGACCGGAAGGGTGCTCACCGCGGCGGCCAGCCTCGGCATCACTCCCGCGCCCTGCCAGTGGCGCCGCTCCCACACCCCGGTGCCCGGCGCGACGAGCAGCACCAGCAAGCGGCCCCTGCCGAGCCGGTCGTCGAGCCGCTCGGATGTGCCCTCCGGGGTGGTCACCCGTACGTCGAAGACCGGAGCTCCACCCTCCGTACCGATGGGGATCTGTGCTGGGCCGGGCGCCGGGGTGAGGGGGGAGTGCGCGTAGACGGGTGGTGCGCCGAGGGGGCCCTGACCGGTGTGGGCGTCGGTGAGGAGGGTGTCGTAGCCGCGCGCCGCCCCCGGCAGGCGACCGCGCAGCACTCCGCCCCCGCGCAGGACCGGAAGCGCCTGGTCCGCGGTGCGCAGCCGGGCGGCGACGGCGCCGCGGCGCTCGTCCTCATAGCTGTCCAACAGCGGTTCGGAGGGGCCGTGGTGCCAGACATGGGCGAGCTTCCACGCCAGGTTGTCGATGTCCCGCAGCCCCTCGTCCACCTCCTGGGTGCCGACCGCACCGAGCAGATGCGCGGCGTCCCCGGCGAGGAACGCGCGGCCCACCCGCCAGGAGCGGGCGAGCCGGTGGTGCACGGTGTGCACACCGGTGTCGACGAGCTCGTACGGCGGTGTCTCGCCGCACCAGCCCGCCAGGGTGTCACGGACGCGCGCCACCAGGGTGTCGGGCGTGACCAGGTCGCCGCGCGGCGGAAGGAGCCAGTCCAGTCGCCAGGTGTTCTCCGGCAGGGGGCGTGCGATGACCTCGCCGCCCGCGCCGCGCCAGGGCGGCAGCCGGTGCAGTGTGCCCTCGCCGGGCCAGGGGAGTTCGGTGCGCAGGGTGGCGACGGCGTGCCGTTCCACCGACGTCCGCCCGGGGAAACGGATGTCCAGCAGCTTGCGGACGGTCGAACGCGCCCCGTCGCACCCCACCACATGGCTGCCGCGCCACCAGGTCGCGTCCGGTTCACGGGTGTGCACGGTGACCCCGTCGGGGTCCTGCTCCAGGGAGTCCACGCGGCACCCGGTGACACGGTGGATCAGTTCCTGGTCGTCAGCGGCGTCGCGCAGCGCGCGGGTGAGGGCGTGCTGGGGGATGTGCAGGGGAGAGGCGACGCTGTCATCGCCCCGGGGCGGGGCATCGCCGGGGCAGGGGCCGTCATCGAAGGTGAGCAGCCGTACCCGCTGTTTGCGGCGGAGCGTACGCCAGCCGGACCAATGGGTGCCCTGGTCACGGACCGTGGCACAGCCGAGCCGTGCCACGAGTGCCGCCGTGTCCGGGCGGAGTACCACGGTCCGGGCCGGTCGCGCCTCCTGTTCGCCGGAGTTCTCGTCGAGGACGACGGAGGGGACCGCGTGCCGGGCGAGGGCGAGCGCGAGGGCCAGCCCGACCGGGCCCGCGCCGACGACGATCACCGGGTCCACGGAGTGGCTCCCGGAGTACGAAGGGGCAGGCCGGAGGGTTCGCAGGGGGCCCGGTGCGTGATCACAGAACGTATGCAACCGACTGGGGGTGCCTGCGTCAAGTGACCCTCTGGTCGCATGGCGTGCACCTGCCATGAGGTACCGAGGCCTGGACCGGGGGCGGCTCAGGCCCCGGGTGCGCCGGGAGCGGTCCGGTGCCGGCCGGGAAGAGTCCGGCCAGACCAGTTAAACCAGTTAAAACCGGTTTAAAAGGGCATCCCGCCCTGCCGGAA
>NZ_JBHVHF010000422.1:0-5348 GCF_042800315.1 Streptomyces sp. NPDC057638 | reverse complement strand
CCTGCGGCCGCCCCGGGGTGATTGTCGTTTACGGCCCTTGCGGTGCGAAGTGCCGTCGAGGAGCGTCAGCGTCACAGCAGGGCGACCTGGCCGCCCGGGCCCTCCTCCGGGTGGTCGAGGACCGAGGCCGGGCGGCGGGTCCAGCGGGGTGGCGGGGGGACCTCGGGGAGGGCCGCCAGTTCAGGGGCGAGCGCCAGTTGGGCGCGTTCGGCGTCCAGGTCGGCCAGCAGCGCCAGTACGGTGATCAGCTCCAGCAGGTCCGATGTCCACTCCTGGGGCCAGACGGCGGGCCGGATCGCCTCCAGGGTCCCGGGCGCGGCCGGAGCCGTACGGTCCGCGAACCAGAGCTCCAGGACGCGGGAGCCGCTCACCCGGAACGCCCAGGCGCTGCCCGGGACCGGGGAGATCCGGCCATCGCCGAGCGTGAGCGTCTCGGTCTCCTCGTCATAGCCGATCGTCTCGGGGCGCGCGGGGACGGCGGTACGGACGTAGGGGCGGCGCCCGCCGGGCAGCCGGGGCCGGTCCCGGCCGTGGGCCCCGCGCAGAAACACCCGGGTCATCCGGTGGCCGAGCGCCACGCCGTGCTCCCACGCCTCCGGGCCGACCGGGAGCGGAACCCTCGTCCCGGTGGGTGAGGGGTGGGCCGCCGCCACGATCCAGGCGAGCAGATCGAGGGCGGTGACATCGGTTCCGTACCGCTGGGTGAGGGCGGGCAGCAGGCCGGGGGTGAGGTTGGGTTCCCGGCCGCCGGGGCGGCGGAAGAGGGGACGGATCGCGCCGGGGCGCCCGGCCGGGGAGTGGCCGTCGGGGAGCAGCGCGGTCGGCACCACGGCGAGCCCGCCGGGAGTGCCGGGGTGGCCGGTCTCCACGGCGAAGATCTGGTGGGCGTCGGCGACCCGCCACAGCTCGGGGCGGGCCAGATCGAGCAGCCGGTGGTCGGGGATGAGCCAGCGCTGGTCGTAGGGGCCGTGCAGGATCCGGACCGGATCCGGGCAGCGGCCCCTCTCCTCGGCGAGCCCCGCCGTGCCGGTGCGCCGGCCCGGGAGCTGGGTGACGGCGGTACGGGGGGTGCGGGCCCGGGTGGACCCGAAGAGCGCGTCCTGGGCGGCTCCCTCCGCCCGTATCACCGTGTCCCAGCGGGCGGTCAGGGAACCGGCGTCCGGGGCCATCACCCAGGGGCGTCCGGGGCGCAGCGGGCGCACCCCCCACGGCATCAGCTCGTCGAGCATCGGCATGGCGACCATCTTCCCCGACCGGGGACGGGTTCATCCCGGGCCGGGTGCGCAGCCCGCGTCGACGGTGACGGAGAAGGAGAAGCGGTCGCCCCGGTAGCGGATGCGGGCCACGTCGACGACCCGGCCGGCGGTGTCGTAGGTGACACCGGTGTAGTGGAGGATCGGGCTCAGCAGGGGGACCTGGAGGAGTTCTGCGGTGACCGGGTCGGCCAGGGTGGCCTCGACGGTGTCGGTGATCCTGCTGATGCCGACCCCCACCGCGTCCCGCAGCACCTTCGTCATCGGCCAGCGGCACAGATCGTCCAGGTCGATCCGGGCGGCGATCTCGGGGCGTACCGCGTTCTCGGCCCAGTTGGTGGGTTCGCCGCTGTCGGCGTCCCGGCGCAGCCGCCGGAAGGTGACCACCTCGGGCAGTCCGGGGTAGAACTCGGCGAGTTCGGCGGGGAGCGGCCCCGGGCCGTGGCCCAGGACCGTGGTCAGCTCCCCGGACTGCTGGGCGACGATCGCGTCGATCGAGCCGAGCAGCCGCCGGGGGGCGCCGCGCCGGGCGCCCGGTTCGATGAAGGTGCCCCGGCGGCGGTGGCGGCTGATCAGGCCCTCCTCCTCCAGTTCCTTCAGCGCCTGGCGCATGGTGAGCACACTGACGCCGTAGTGGGCGGCGAGCTGTTCCTCGGTCGGGAGCCGGAGCGAGGACTCGGGGGCGCGCCCGAGTATGGAGGCGCGGAGCGACTGCGAGACCTGGTACCACAGCGGCAGCTTGCGGTTCAGGACCAGGGAGTCGGGAGCGAAGGAGGAGGTCACCAGGACTCCGTATCAGGGCATGAAACGACGCTCAAGACCCTGCCACACATCGTCGTACCCCCGCTGGAGATGGGGTGCGTCGGCCGCCTGGGCGGTGGTCGTCAGCGGCCAGCGGGTCTCGAACATGAAGGCGATCCCGTCGTCGATCTTCTGGGGGCGCAGGTCGGCGCTGCTCGCCCGGTCGAAGGTCTCCCGGTCGGGCCCGTGCGCGGACATCATGTTGTGCAGGGAGCTGCCGCCGGGGACGAACCCCTCCGCCTTGGCGTCGTAGGCACCCTCGACCAGGCCCATGTACTCGCTCATCACGTTCCGGTGGAAGTAGGGCGGGCGGAAGGTGTCCTCGCCGACCAGCCAGCGGGGCGCGAAGACCACGAAGTCCACGCCCGCGAGGCCCGGGGTGTCGGACGGGGAGGTCAGCACGGTGAAGATCGAGGGGTCGGGGTGGTCATACGAGATCGTCCCCATCACGTTGAAGCGGCGCAGGTCGTAGACGTAGGGCACATGGTTGCCGTGCCAGGCGACGACGTCGAGGGGGGAGTGGTCGTAGGGGGCGGACCAGAGGTTGCCGCAGTACTTGGTGACGACCTCCACCGGGTCGCTCGGGGTGGCCCCGGTGGCCCCGGTGTCTTCGTAGGCCGCCGTCGGGGCGAGGAAGTCCCGGGCGTTGGCGAGCCCGTTGGCGCCGATCGGGCCGAGGTCGGGGAGGGTGAAGGGGGCGCCGTAGTTCTCGCAGACATAGCCGCGCGCCCGCTCGTCGAGGAGTTCGACCCGGAACCGGACCCCGCGGGGGATCAGCGCGATCTCACCGGGGCGGGCGGCGAGCGCCCCCAGCTCGGTGACGAGCAGCAGCCCGCCGTGCTCCGGCACGATCAGCAGCTCGCCGTCGGAGTCGCTGAAGACCCGGTCCATGGCGGCGTTGGCGTGGTAGAGGTGCACGGCCATCCCGACGCGCTGGGCCGCGTCCCCGTTGCCGCCGAGGGTCCACAGGCCGTCGAGCCAGTCGGTGCCGGGTGCGGGCTTGGGCAGGGGATTCCAGCGCAGCCGGTTGGGGTCGGGGACGGTCTCGGTGAAGGGCGCGGTGCGCAGGGCGCCGTTGCCGGTGCGGCGCAGGGGCGGATGGGCGGCCGAGGGGCGGATCCGGTAGAGCCAGGTGCGCCGGTTGTGGGTGCGGGGTTCGGTGAAGGCGGAGCCGCTGAGCTGCTCCGCGTAGAGGCCGAGGGGGGCGCACTGGGGGGAGTTCCGTCCGAGGGGGAGGGCGCCGGGGATCGCCTCGGAGCAGTGCTGGTTGCCGAAGCCGGGGGAGTGGTTCAGCTGGTTCGCCCTCTTGCGTGCCTGGTCGATGTCGTTCATGGTCCGCTCCCGCTAGGCCGAAGGAATCCTATGGTCAACCGTAGGATTGCGGAGGTGAGCCGTCAACGGCCCGCGCGACGTGTCTCCGGTGCCGTCTCCGTCGAGGGGTGGGGGGCCCGAGGGTGGTCGTATGGCGGCGGGTGTACGTCCGCGACGGGGTGGGAAGGCATCCGCGACGGGGCGGGAGGTGCGCCTGGGGAAGGTGTGACGGAGGCGCCCGGATCGGGGCCGCGTGGCCCGCTGACCGCGCCCGATCTAGCAGATATGTGCTGACCTGGGGTTTTGCTCGTATTGCTCACACGTCAACATCTTGTTAACAGGAATTCACGGGACCTAACGTCATCCGGACCGCCGCTCCGGTGGGAGTTCAAGGATGAACGTTAGGTGTCCCCCATGCTGACAATCCTCGGCTTCGCCATGATCGCGACCTTCCTGGTCCTGATCATGATGAAGAAGATGTCGCCCATCGCGGCGCTGGTCCTCATCCCCGCACTCTTCTGTGTGCTGGTCGGCAAGGGGGCCCATCTCGGTGACTACGTCATCGAGGGCGTCGGCAACCTCGCCCCCACCGCCGCGATGCTGATGTTCGCGATCGTCTACTTCGGCGTGATGATCGACGTCGGTCTCTTCGACCCGATCGTCCGGGGCATCCTGCGGTTCTGCAAGGCCGACCCGATGCGCGTCGCGGTCGGTACGGCGCTGCTGGCCGCGATCGTCTCGCTGGACGGCGACGGCTCCACCACCTTCATGATCACCGTCTCGGCGATGTATCCGCTCTACAAGCGGCTGGGCATGAGCCTGGTCGTCATGACGGGTATCGCCGCCACCGCCAACGGCGTGATGAACACGCTGCCCTGGGGTGGCCCCACCGCCCGCGCGGCCACCGCGCTCAAGCTGGACGCGGCCGACATCTTCGTGCCGATGATCCCCGCGCTGCTGGTCGGGCTGCTCTTCGTCTTCATCCTCGCCTACGTCCTCGGTCTGCGGGAGCGCAAGCGCCTCGGCACGCTGACGCTGGACCGCGTGACGGAGCCGGAGCAGGAGACCGTCCTGGTGACGGCCGGTGGCCCCGGTGACCCGGTCAAGGGCGGCGCGAAGTCCGGCAAGGGCGGCAAGGGTGCCACCGCGACCGGTGGCGGCGCGGGCACGACGGACACCGACTCCGCGGACGACGCGGCCGACGACGGCTTCCAGGGCCTCGACCCCAACCGTTCGACCCTGCGCCCGCGCCTCTACTGGTTCAACGCCGGACTCACCATCGCGCTCCTCACCGCGATGATCATGGAGCTGCTGCCCATCCCGGTGCTCTTCCTGCTGGGTGCGGCCCTCGCCCTCACCGTGAACTACCCGAACATGGCCGAGCAGAAGGAGCGGATCGGCGCCCACGCCGAGAACGTGCTCAACGTCGCGGGCATGGTCTTCGCCGCCGCCGTCTTCACCGGAGTCCTCACCGGCACCGGCATGGTCAAGAGCATGGCGGACTGGCTGGTCGAGACCGTCCCGCAGGGCATGGGCCCGCACATGGCCATCGTCACCGGCCTGCTGAGCCTGCCGCTCACCTACTTCATGTCCAACGACGGCTTCTACTTCGGTGTCCTGCCGGTGCTCGCCGAGGCCGGTGCCGCCCACGGCGTCTCCCCGCTGGAGATCGCCCGCGCCTCCCTCGTCGGCCAGGCCCTGCACATGTCCAGCCCGCTGGTGCCCGCCGTCTACGTCCTCGTCGGCATGGCCAAGGTCGAGTTCGGCGACCACACCCGGTTCACCGTGAAGTGGGCGGCCCTGACCTCCCTGGTGGTTCTCGCGGCCGGAGTCCTCTTCGGCATCATCTGACGCCCGGGGGGACACCGGACGCGACGCGGGACCGCAACGCCTCCGGACGGACCGTCTGGACTGGAACGCCCGGACGGACCGTCTGGACGGGAGGCTGGGACCGAAGGACGACGGCCCGCCGCGAGGGAGAGG
>NZ_JBHVHF010000421.1:0-5349 GCF_042800315.1 Streptomyces sp. NPDC057638 | reverse complement strand
GGGGCGGGACCGCCGTGTCGGCGGTCCCGACCCTGCCTGCCGTGTCGCCGTGATCGCACGGCCCGGACACGGTGCCGGTTCGCCCCCGCTCACCGGGGGGCCGGACGGTTCACTTCACCCGGTAGGCGTCCTCGATGGTCTGGCGGACCTGGTTGCCCTGCCGGTCCACGGCGACCGCGCGCAGCGAGACGCTCCCCCGCTCCGGGTTGCGGACCGTCACCGCGCCCTTGACGACCTTGGCCTTCGTCCAGGTGGTGCCGCCGTCCTGGCTGACGTACACCGTCAGCGAGCGGAGGTTCTTCCCCGCCGCCGCGCCCTCGACCCTGACCGGCACCCGCAGCGGGGCGCCCGCCCGCGCGGTCGAGTCCGCGGCGAGCTTCGGGGTGAAGCGCACGACCGAGACCGGCAGCGCCGTCTCGGCCGCGGTGGTGTCGGAGGTGACGGTCCACTCGGTGGTGACCTCGGTGGAGACCGAGGCGACCTGGGACCGGGTGGAGGTCGTGGTCAGTTCGAAGGTGGCGCGCCCCGCCGGGACCGGGGTCTCGGTCCAGCAGTCCATCAGCTGGGTGCCGTTCGCCAGCTCCACGCCGTCGCGCCGCAGGGTCGCCGTCCGCTGGTCGGACTCGGCGCCGCTCAACGTGCCCGAGTTGTCCAGCAGGGGGTGGAGGCAGCCACGGACCGTGTCCCCCGTGCGGAAGAGGCCCTCGTACATCACGCCGTCGACGGGCCGCAGGCTCGGCCCGAAGACCCCGATGCCGAGGTCCTCGCGGTAGACCCGGCCGGGCCGGAAGGTCCGCTGCCGGTCCCAGTTGTCCAGCTCGGCGTTCTCGCCGGTCGCGTCGTACTGCGTCTGGCTGATGCGCCAGGCGACGTCACGGGCGCTGAGGAAGAGACGTACCCGTTCCGGCACCGGACGGATGATGCCCGACGGCCAGGGTCCGAAGCTGCCCGGGTAGACGGCCTCGGTGAGCAGGGCCGCCCGCCTGCCGGGCACCGACGCGCCCAGGCGCAGCCTCACCTCGGCGAGGTCGGCACGGGCGACGGTCTGCTGGAGGCCGGTGGCGAGCCGGGTGCCCGGGCCGCCGAGGGCGATCCGGTACTCGTCACGGTCCTTGACGTCGATGCTGTTGAACTGCTGGAGCAGTTGGCCCCCGCTCTGGTAGTCGGGGCCGATGTGCCCGGTGAACATGGTGCTGTAGTTCCGGCGCGACCAGGCGAAGGAGCCGCCGAATCCGTCGTTGTCCAGTTCGGTGAAGATCTGCGCGAAGGCGCGTTCGGCGGTCGGTTCGGGGACGGTGACCTCGACCGGCTTGGCGGCACGGGCGTCCAGGACCACGGTGGTGTCCCCGGTGACCTCCAGATGGGGCAGGAACAGCTCGCTCCCCGCCACCTCACTGAACGCGTCGATCCAGGTGTGGAGGAAGTAGGTGCCCTTGCGCAGCCGGGCGGTCAGGGTGTCGCCGTTCTCCCGCACACGGACCACCCCTCCCGCCGCCGTCACGGGCCGGACATCACTCCAGTGCTTGTCCGTCGGCTCTCCGTCCCGGTTCAGATGGCGGAACGTCACGTCGTAGGTCTCCACCTCGCGCTCCACCGAGGCGAGGGTCCGCACCGACTGCCCGCCGCCGGTCGCCGTCACCGCCGCCGTGTAGTGGCCGTTGACCGCGCCGCCGGGGCGGGTGTCCGAGGTCAGCCCGGCCGTGGCCGTGCCACCCGCCGGGATGGTGACCCGGTCGGCGGCGAGGGTGAACATGCCCTCGGGCGCGGGCTCGCCGTCGGGTCCGGTACCGCTGACGGCGAGGTCGAGGGTGACAGGCGACGCCCCGGTGTTGCGGTAGGTGATCTCCCGTGTCTCGGGGCGGTCGTCCCCGTGCGGGTACTCCTGCTTGGCGAAGCCGACCGAGGACGGCGGTGCGAGGACCGTACGGTCCAGGGCGGCGGCGGCATCGAGCCGTCCGGTGCCCTCGGCGAAGGCTCCGGCGCCGCCGGGCCGGGCGCTGCCCGCGAGCGCGGACCTCAGCTCGGCGTGTGTCCATCCCGGGTGGCGCTGTTTGAGCAGGGCGGCGGCGCCCGCGACATGCGGGGTGGCCATGGAGGTGCCGGAGATCGTCACATAGCCGGGCGGGTTCTCGCCCTCCCGGCCGGCGATGAGGCTGCCGGGCGCCGAGGCGGCGGTGACCTTCACCCCGGGGGCGGTCAGATCGGGCTTGATCGTGCCGCCCTCGGAGCGCGGCCCCCGGCTGGAGAAGCGGGCGAGCGTGTCGTGGTCGTCGACGGCACCGACGGCCAGCGCGGCGTCGGCGCTGGCGGGCGAGTTGACGGTGCCCGCCCCGGGCCCGTTGTTGCCCGCCGCGGCGACGAAGAGTGTGCCGTGGGCGGCGGAGAGGCGGTTGACGGCCGCTTCGAGGGGGTCGAGGAACGGCGCGTCCTCGCCGCCGAGACTGAGGTTGACGATGTCGGCCTTCTCGGCGACGGCCCACTCCATGCCCGCGAGGACGCTGGAGTCGGAGCCGTAGCCCCGGTCGTCGAGGACCTTGCCGTCGAGGAGGCGGGCGCCGGGGGCGACGCCCTTGTAGGCGCCGGAGGCGCCCGCTCCGGACCCGGCCGCGACGGAGGCGACATGAGTGCCGTGGCCATGGCGGTCCTTGCTGTCGGCGGACTCGCTGAAGTTGCGCTCCGCCACCTCCTGGCCGCGCAGTTCGGGGTGGGTCGCGTCGACGCCCGTGTCGAGGACGGCGATCCTCGCCCCCGTACCGTCGTACCCCTTGGCCCACGCGGCGGGGGCGCCGATCTGGCGGACGGTGGTGTCCAGGGACGCCCTGCGGACACGGTCGAGCCAGACCCGGTCGAGACCGGGGGCCGCGGTGCGCGCCGAGGAGCCTTCGGCCGACCTGGTCAGGGTCTTCCAGAGGCGGCCCGCCGACGCGGCGGGCACGGTGAGTGCCTCGGCGTCCAGCGTCGGATAGCTGTGCCGGATCCGGGCGCCGCCCTTCCCCCTCAGCCCGTCCCGCAGCGCGGTCCTGGCCTGGGCACGGGCCTTCCCGGCGCCCGTGCCGTAGCCGACGATCAGCCGGAGCGAGGATCCGTCGCGCTCGCGGTACTCGGCCCGGGCCAGGGTGGTGATGTCGAACAGGCCCTTGTCGACCCGTCCGCTCGCTATCAGCTGGTGCGCGTCCTGGGGGATGACATAGCCGCGTCCGCCGGACCGGTCGACCATGACGGGGATGTGCTCCCGCCCCTTCGCCGGAACGAACCGGACCAGCTTCCCCCGGGCGTCCACGGTCGCCGTGTCACCCGTGATCAGGGTGACGCGCCGCTCCTTACCGCCCGTGGGCCCCGGCTCGGTCCGCGCCGTCCCCGCGCCTTTGGCGTTCCCCCCGCCCGGCAGCGCGACGGCCGTTCCACCGGCCAGCGCCAGGACCGTCACCGTGGCCGTGACCGTGGTCACGCGAGGCCATGCTCTGCGTCTACTTCTCAACTGCGCCCCCTCATACGTCTTCTGATGCCGCGTCGGGGCGTTGGGCCCCTGTGCGGGAAGACGTCCCGAGGGACGCGTGAAGTTACAGACCGTCGGGTACCACGGCGTGATGGACCGTGCCGCGGCCGTCCGTGGGGTGGGAAGCGGTACGGGTACGGAGAGACCCCGGCGGAGGCATCAGCCGGACGCGCCACCAGGCGCCACGCGTCACCCAAGGGAGGCGCGCGTCACCTCGGGACGCGTACGTCACCTAGAGACGCGTACGGCCCGCGCCCGTCAGCGCAGCGCCCGCCGGACCAGCGCGTCGAACGCCCGGTCCGGCAGCACCCTCCGCAGCGCCAGCAAGGGCTTGGCGCCGAACCCGGCGGCGTAGCGGGTGCGGGGGCGCCGGGTGCTCGCCGCCCGCCCGATGACCATGGCGATGGACGACGGCGGAGAGGCCCGGTCCGCCATCCGCTCGTCGCTCATCGCGCTCGCGACGGCGTCGGCCAGCGGGGCGTAGGCACCCTGCCCGGAGACGGCGCGCAGCCGGTCGAGGGCGATACCGCCCCACTCCGTACGGATGGCACCCGGCTCGATGACCACCACGTCGATCCCGAAGTCCGCGACCTCGGTCCGCAGGGCGTCGCTGAAGCCCTCCAGGGCGAATTTGGTGGCGTGGTACCAGGCACCCATGGGGGTGTGGATCTTCCCGCCGACCGACGAGACGTTGACGATCCGGCCCGACCGCTGCTCGCGCATGGCCGGGAGGACCAGCTGGATCAGGCGGGCGGCGCCGAAGAGGTTGACTTCGAACTGGCGGCGCCCCTCGTCGATCGGCACCTCCTCCACGGCACCGTAGGAGCCGTACCCGGCGTTGTTGACGAGCAGGTCGATCCGTCCGGTGTCGATGAGGATCCGGTCGACCGCCTCCCGCGCCGACCGCTCGTCGGTGACATCCAGGGCCAGGGTGCGCACCCCGCGCTGTTCGAGCGGCCGCATCCGCTCCACCCGGCGGGCACCGCCGTAGACGGTGAACCCGAGGTCATGGAGGGCGAGCGCGGTGGCCTCGCCGATACCGGCTGAGGCCCCGGTGACCAGGGCGACCTTCTGAGACATGGCACGGCCTTTCGAGGGGAGGTGCGCCATCGTCCTCCAGCGTGGGCCAGCGCCACGGGGGCCGCAACCGCCCCGCCGACCGCCCGGATCCGGAGTGTGACGGGCGTCATATCGCGCTGTGATGTCACATTCCGGCGGGCCTCTCCGTCGTAACGGCGTACCGACCACCGCACACGGATCGAGGAGCACCACCATGCAGGCACGGATCGCCAATCCCGCCGGACTGATGCCCACCGCCGTCTCCGGCATCCAGCAGATACTCAAGGCCGTCGGGGAGATGGGCGCGCCCCAGACCGTCCTCGACCTGGTCCACCAGCGCGCCAGCCAGATCAACGGCTGTAGCTTCTGTGTCGTCGGCGGCGTCGCGCACGCGAGGAAGCACGGGGAGACCGATGAGCGGCTCCACGCGGTGGCCGCCTGGCGTGACGCGCCGTTCTTCACGGACGCGGAGCGCGCGGCCCTGGAGCTGGCCGAGTGCATGACACGGCTCAGCGACCGCTCGGACCCGGTCCCGGACACCGTCTGGGACGCCGCCGCCGAGCACTACGAGGAGAAGGAGCTCGCCGCCATCGTCCTGATGGTGGGCCTCACCAACTTCTTCAACCGCGTGAACGTCACCACCCGGCAGGTCGCCGGACCGACCTGGTGACCCGTCCGGTCCTCTGAGCGCACGGCCGACCGGGCTTCCGAGGGCCCCGCCCTCCGTATCGCGTCCATCGGGGGATACGGAGGGCGGGGCCCGCCGCGTCCCGGGCGGCGGCTCAGAGTTCCCC
>NZ_JBHVHF010000420.1:0-5385 GCF_042800315.1 Streptomyces sp. NPDC057638 | reverse complement strand
ATCGAGGCGGAACTCCTCGATGTCCTGGCCCCGATCAATCCTCGTCCGGCGCGGATCCCGTTCTACTCCACCGTGGACGCGGGACCGATCGACACCACCATGCTCGACGCGTCGTACTGGTACCGCAATCTGCGTCAGACGGTGCGTTTCGAGGAGGTGACACACCTTCTCCTCAGTGACGGTTTCGGCACCTTCGTCGAGTCCAGTGCCCACCCCGTGCTGACCATCGGCATCCAGGAGAGCGCCGAGAAGGCGGACATGGAGATCGTCTCCACCGGTTCACTGCGCCGTAACGAGGGTGGTCTGGGCAGGTTCCTGGCCTCGGCCGCCGAACTGCACGTCAACGGTGTTCCCGTCGACTGGCGGGCGTTCTTCAGCCCCCACCGGCCCATCCCTGTCGACCTCCCCACCTACCCCTTCCAACGCACCCGCTACTGGCCCGACACCGCGGGCCGCGCCACCGACGCTCCCGCGATCGGGCTCGGCACGGCCGGGCACCCGCTCCTGGGGGCCGCTGTCGAGCTGCCCGAGACGGGCGGCGTCCTGCTCACCGGTCGGCTGTCCCTCCAGACCCACCCCTGGCTCGCCGACCACGCCGTCTCCGGCACGGTCCTGCTGCCCGGGACCGGATTCGTCGAGCTGGCCTTCCGCGCGGGAGACGAGGTCGGATGCGGCACGCTGGAGGAACTGACGCTCGAAGCACCGCTGGTACTGCCCGAACAGGGCTCGGTGCGGATCCAGTTGGCCGTGTCGGGTCCCGACGAGACGGGTCGGCGGACACTCGGCCTGTACTCCACCTCGTCCGAGGGGGAGGACATCTGGGCCCGTAACGCCACCGGCGTCCTGGCCGAGACCGCGAGCGAGACCGGACTCCCGACCGATCTCACCGTCTGGCCCCCGGTCGGCGCCGAGCCGGTGGAGACCGGTGCCGCGTACGAGCGGCTGGCGGCCGCCGGAGTCGAGTACGGGCCCGCCTTCCAGGCGCTGCGCACCGTATGGCAGCGGGGCGACGAGCTGTTCGCCGAACTCCGGATAGCCGACGACATGGCCGGTGACGCCTCGGCGTACGGGCTGCACCCCGCCCTGCTGGACGCCGCTCTCCAGCCGCTCGGCCTCGGTCTCGTCCTGCCGGAGCCGGCGAACGGCCTGACCCGTCGGCCGTTCGCCTTCAGTGGCCTGCGTCTGCACGCGGCTGGCGCGGCCGCCCTCCGGGTGCGGATCGTCTCCGTGGGCGAGGAGGCCGTGTCCATCCAGGCCGCCGACACCACAGGACGACCCGTCGTCACCGTGGATTCGCTGCTTCTGAGGCAGGTCGCGCCTGAGGCGGACGGCGCCGGGACGTCGCTGCGGGAGGCCCTCTTCCGGGTGGACTGGCTGCCGCTTCCCACGACGGACGCGGTGCTCTCGGGCGGCCGCTGGGCCGTGCTCGGTGATGACACGCTGGGCCTGAGCCCCGACTCCGTCGAGCTGTACACCGATCAGGGAGCGCTCGCGGAGGCCGTGTCAGCGGGTGCCGAGGTGCCCGAGCTGGTCTTCGCCCCGGTCACGCGGGCCGTGGACGCCCTCGGAGCCGGTGGGGACGGTGCTCAGGGCGCGGACGTGGCACAGGCGGTACGCCGCGCCGCCCACCGGAGTCTCGAACTGGTTCAGGTATGGCTGGCGGACGAACGGTTCCAGTCCTCCCGGTTGGTGTTCGTCGGCTCCGAGGACCTGGTCGGCGCTCCGGTGTGGGGCCTGGTCCGATCCGCACAGGTCGAGAACCCCGATCGGCTCGTTCTGCTGGACGCGCCGGGCGGGCTGTCCCGGGAGGCGCTGGCCCCGGCCCTCGCCTCGGGCGAGCCTCAGCTGAGGCTGCGTGACGGTGAGGTGACCGCACCCCGTCTGGTGAAGGTCACCGAGCCGGAGACCACCGGCACCGAGTCCCTACCCGGCCCGGCCACCGTCGACTTCGACCCTGAGGGCACCATCCTGATCACCGGCGCGTCCGGTGGCCTGGCCCGCCTCCTGGCCCGCCATCTGGTCAGCGCGCACGGCGCTCGGCATCTCCTGCTCACCAGTCGCCGCGGCCTCGCCGCGGA
Source organism: Streptomyces sp. NPDC057638 (assembly GCF_042800315.1). NCBI lineage: Bacteria > Bacillati > Actinomycetota > Actinomycetes > Kitasatosporales > Streptomycetaceae > Streptomyces > Streptomyces sp. NPDC057638. The sequence continues at coordinate 3,307 of NZ_JBHVHF010000420.1, read as the reverse complement.
CGGGATGCCGGAGCTCGCCGCCGAGCTGACCGGACGCGGTGCCACCGTGCGCGTCGTGGCCTCGGACGTCTCGGACCGTCTGTCCGTCGGTGAACTGCTCGCCACCATCGACCGTTCGCACCCCCTCACCGCGGTCGTCCACACCGCCGCCGTACTCGACGACGGAGTGGTCCACACGCTGACGCCCGAACGGATCGACCGGGTGCTGAGCCCCAAGGCGGACGGAGCGCTGCATCTGCACGAACTGACGCGGGGCCTGGAGACGCCACTGCGTTCCTTCGTGCTCTACTCCTCGCTCTCCGGCACCCTCGGCGGCGCGGGGCTGGCCAGCTACGCGGCCTCCAACGCCTTCCTCAACGCCTTGGCCCGGCACCGCCGCGACCAGGGGTTGCCCGCCATCTCCCTCGCCTGGGGGCTGTGGGACCAGAGCAGCGGCATGGCGGGTCGGCTCAACGACGTCGACATGACCCGTATGTCACGTGCGGGTGCGTCCCCGATGCCGACTGACGAGGGCCTCGCGCTGTTCGACCTGGCCACCGGCGCCGCCGCCGACTCCGTCATGGTGCCCGCCCGGCTGGACCTCGCGGAGCTGCGGCGCCAGGCACGAGACGGGTCCATGCCCGCGCTGTTCCGCGCCGTGGTGCGGACGCCCGCGACGGTACGGAGGGGCACCGCGGCGGGCACGGGAGCCGGAGGCAGCGCCGCGGGGTGGGCTGAGCGGCTCACCGGTCGTACCGTCGAGGACCAGGAGCGGATGCTGCTGGACCTGGTCTGCGAGCAGGTGGCGGGCGTACTGGGACACACCACGACCGACGCCATCAAGGCGAGCCGTGCCTTCAAGGAGCTGGGCTTCGACTCGCTCACCGCGGTCGAACTCCGCAACCGACTCAGGGCCGCTACCGGCCTCCAGCTTCCCGCGACGCTGGTCTTCGACAACCCGAACCCCGGAGCGCTCGCGGGACGACTGCGCACCGAGCTGGCGCCCAGCAGCACTCAGGCGTCCGAGCAGCCCGTCTTCGCCGACTTCCAACGGCTGGAGACCTCCCTGGCCGGGGTAGCCGCCGACAACACCGACGTGCGAGAGAAGGTCGTCGCCCGGTTGCAGGCCCTGCTGTGGAAATGGGAGGACACCCCCAGCGGCGAGAGCAAGGGCGACGGCGCTCCCGAGGACGACGCATTCGATGCCGTGACAGACGACGAGATGTTCGACCTCATCGATCAAGAGCTCGGAATGACCGAGAACTTCTGAGCTCACCGCGCACTCCGCGCAATCCACTGAGCCAACACACTTTCACGCCTGCCCGAGGAGTGGATTTCCGAGATGTCGAACGACACCCCGACCGACCACCGGAAGATGAACGAGGACAAGCTCCGCGACTATCTCAAGCGGACGGTCAACGACCTGAGGCAGACCCGCCGCCGACTCGGTGAGGTAGAGGCCAGGAACCATGAGCCCATCGCCATCACCGCGATGAGCTGCCGCTTTCCCGGCGGCGTTCGCACCCCTGAAGAGCTGTGGCAGCTCGTGACATCGGGCGGCGACGCCATCTCCGGATTCCCGACGGACCGCGGCTGGGACCTGGACGGACTCTATGATCCGGACCCGGAGCAGCCGGGCACCTCGTATGTGCGTGAGGGCGGATTCCTTTACGGGGCAGCTGATTTCGACGCGGGTTTCTTCGGTATCTCGCCGCGTGAGGCCCTCGCGATGGACCCGCAGCAGCGGGTTCTGCTGGAGACATCGTGGGAGGCGTTCGAGCGGGCGGGTATCGACCCGGAATCCCTGCGCGGCACGAAGGCGGGCATCTTCGTCGGATGCAACTACCAGGATTACGCGACTCGGCTGCCAGCCGTCCCGGAAGAGGTCGAAGGCCACCTCGGTATCGGGAACACGGCGAGTGTCGTATCCGGCCGCGTCGCCTACACGCTCGGTCTGGAAGGCCCGGCGGTCACGCTCGACACGGCGTGCTCGTCCTCGCTGGTCGCCCTGCATCTGGCGGCCCAGTCGCTGCGCCAGGGCGACTGCACCCTGGCGCTCGCCGGGGGGCTCTCCATCATGTCCTCTCCGGCGTCCTATGTGGAGTTCAGCCGCCAGCGCGGACTGGCGCCGGACGCCCGGGTGAAGGCATTCGCCGACGACGCGGACGGCACCGCCCTGTCCGAGGGCGTTGGCCTGTTGCTGCTGGAGCGCCTCTCCGACGCGCGGAGCCTCGGTCATCCCGTTCTCGCCGTGATCCGCGGGACCGCGATCAACCAGGACGGTGCCAGCAACGGCCTCTCCGCGCCCAACGGCCCGTCGCAGGAGCGGGTCATCAGGGAGGCCCTGGTCAACGCGCGCCTGACGACGGAACAGATCGACGCGGTGGAGGCGCATGGGACGGGCACGAAGCTGGGTGATCCGATCGAGGCGCAGGCGCTGCTGGCCACCTATGGTCAGGGGCGTGGGGACCGGGAGCCGTTGTGGCTGGGGTCGCTGAAGTCGAATATCGGGCACACCCAGGCCGCCGCCGGTGTCGCCTCGGTCATCAAGATGGTCAAGGCGATGGAACATGGGGTGCTCCCCAGCACGCTCCACGTCGACGAGGTGTCCTCCCGGATCGACTGGGGTTCGGGTGCGGTGTCGCTGCTGACGGAGGAGCGTGCCTGGCCGGAGACGGGTCATCCGCGTCGTGCGGGTGTGTCGTCGTTCGGTATCAGTGGTACGAACGCTCACGCGGTGCTGGAGCAGGCGCCGGAGCCCGAGGTGGTCGAGCCGGAGGCAGCGGGCACTCCTGTTCCTGGGGTGGGTGTGGTGCCGTGGGTGGTGTCGGCGAAGAGTGAGGCCGGGTTGCGGGCGCAGGCCGAGCGGTTGCTGGCGTTCGTGGAGGGGGCCGGGGAGCCGCGTCCTGTGGATGTGGGGTTCTCGCTGGTCAGTGGCCGTGCGGAGCTGGAGCATCGGGCCGTGGTGCTGGCTGATGGCACTGATGGCTTCAGGGAGGGTTTGACCGCGCTGGCCGCGGGCGGGGCGGCGGCGGGTCTGGTCACGGGTGTCGTGGGTGCGTCGGGGAAGCCGGTGTTGGTGTTCCCGGGGCAGGGGACGCAGTGGGTGGGTATGGGTGCGCGGTTGGTGGGGGAGTCGCCGGTGTTCGCGGCGCGGTTGGGTGAGTGTGCTGGGGCGTTGGCTCCGTTCGTGGACTTTGACGTGCTGGAGGTGGTGCGTGAGGGGCGGGCGTTGGATCGGGTGGATGTGGTGCAGCCGGTGACGTGGGCGGTGATGGTGTCGCTGGCGGAGGTGTGGCGGTCGTTGGGTGTGGTTCCGGGGGCGGTG
>NZ_JBHVHF010000419.1:0-5397 GCF_042800315.1 Streptomyces sp. NPDC057638 | reverse complement strand
CAATGGCCCCACCCGCGCGGGTGGGGCCATTGTCAGTGGCGTGGGTGCCGGAAGGCCGCGTGCCTGCGTTCGAGTCGGCGGACCTGGCGGAACCCCGCCCCGAACCGCTGGCCTCCGGGCCTCAGCCCGCCCGGTCCCGGCGCCGTCGCGCCAGCTCATCGCCCGGGTTGTGGCCGACCAGCGTCTCGCCGGTGTCGACACGCTCACCATGGAGCTGGGAGAGCGCCGCCTCGACATCGCGCCAGACCACACCCACCGCGATCCCGAAGACGCCCTGGCCGCCCTGGAGCAGATCCACGACCTCGTCGGGCGAGGAGCACTCGTAGACCGTGGCGCCGTCGCTCATCAACGTCATCCGGTCGAGATCGGCGAAGCCCCGCGCGCGCAGATGCTGGACGGCGGAGCGGATGTTCTGGAGTGCGACCCCGGTGTCCAGGAATCTCTTGACGATCTTGAGGACAACGACATCGCGGAAGCTGTAGAGCCGCTGTGTACCGGAACCGTACGCGGGGCGCACACTCGGCTCGACCAGCCCGGTGCGGGCCCAGTAGTCGAGCTGCCGATAGGTGATGCCCGCCGCCGCGCAGGCGGTCGGTCCCCGATAGCCGACGGTCTCACTTCCGGGTTCGGCCACCCCGCTCTGGAGCGGATACGGCCCGCTCTCCCCCAGACCCCGTCCGAGGGATGCCCCCACCGCACCGTCGCCGCTGCTTCTCACGCCGACCCTCCGTCCTTGACCTGCCCACTCGACGGTAGGCAGTCACCAGGGGTGCGTCAACGATCGCCACACTCGGCACGCCGAGTGATAATCACCCTGAGAGTGGTTTACCGTGCCCCAATTCGGGGAAAGGCTATCCTTCTGCCTCAAAGAGGCACTCTCCACCCGCCGCTCCGACGGCGATCACCCCGTCGGGAACCACGGTCACTGACTGTTCGTCCCGAAGTCCTCGGGCGAGATCTGGTCGAGGAACTCGCGGAACTTCTCCACCTCGTCCTCCTGCTCGTCGGGGATGGCGATCCCCGCGTCATCCAGCACCCCGTCACTACCGAAGATCGGCGTGCCCGTGCGCAGGGCGAGCGCTATGGCATCGGAGGGCCGGGCGCTCACCTCGACCCCGCTGGCGAAGACCAGCTCCGCGTAGAAGACCCCTTCACGCAGGTCGGTGATGCGGACCTCGGTGAGTTCCTGCCCCACCGCCTCCAGCACATCCTTGAAGAGGTCATGCGTCAGCGGCCTGGCCGGGGCCATGCCCTGCTGGGCGAAGGCGATGGCGGTCGCCTCCCCTGGGCCGATCCAAATGGGGAGGTACCGGTCGCCTCCCACTTCACGCAGGAGCACGATCGGTTGATTCGAGGGCATTTCCACCCGGACACCCACAACGTCGAGCTCGTTCACACAGCAACCCTAGGACGTGCCCGACCCGTTTGGGTAGTCGGGCACGTCCAAGATCAGTGGAGACGTACTCCCAGAGCCGACCTGACCAGGGCCGCGTGCAGCCGGACCGACAGTTCCGCCAGTTCGTTGGCCGTGGCCTCGGCATGGGCCCTGGTCTGCGGATTCCGATGGCGGCGCAACGGCGCCACCACCTGTTCCACCAGTCCCGCCTCACGCTCGGCGGCGGCCTTCATGATCCGCAGATGTCGCGGCTCCAGTCCGAATCTACCCAGGTCAGAGACGAGCCGGGCAATGGTCACGGACTCGGCGTCATAGCCGCCGTCCGCCCCCGGGACCAGCAGTCCATAGGATTCCCACTCGGCCAGCTCCGCCTCGTCGACCTCGGCGGCCGCCAGCAGCTCGGCCCGGCCCACCCGGGCGGCCGTCCTGCGCTCACCCAGAGGCTCCCAGCCCTCCTCACCCGGCCCTCTCGAACCGGGCGGAGGGCTCTGAGCGGGCAGTTTCACCTGCTCGCCCCGCGCGGCGGCGTCGAGGTGCTCCCGGATGACCTTCAGCGGAAGATAGTGGTCCCGCTGCATCCGCAGCACCTGGGCGAGCCGCTCCACATCCTCCGGGCTGAACTTCCGGTACCCGGACGGCGTGCGGCGCGGCTCCACCAGCCCCTCGGCCTCCAGAAAACGGATCTTGGAGATGGTGACCTCGGGGAACTCGCCACGCAGCTGACCGAGGACCGTGCCGATGCTCATCAGCTTCCCGGCCGCGGCGGTGGCGCGCTGCCCGGCACCACCCGTCGGAGTTCGCATGAGCCTTCCCTGGCGGGTTACACGCCCCGCTGGCTGGCGTAGAAGACCAGACGGTACTTACCGATCTGGACCTCGTCGCCACTGGCCAGATAGACCGAGTCGATCCGCTCGCGGTTGACGTAGGTGCCGTTGAGACTGCCGACGTCCGCGACGCTGAAGCTGCCGTCAGGCTGACGGCGGAACTCCACGTGCCGCCGGGAGACCGTGACGTCATCCAGGAAGATGTCGCTCTGCGGATGACGGCCGGCCGTGGTCAGCTCCCCGTCGAGCAGGAAACGACTGCCGGAGTTCGGGCCGCGGCGCACCACCAGCAGCGCCGACCCCAGCGGGAGCGCCTCGACGGCGGCCAGCGCCTCGGGAGAGAGCGACGGCAGCGCCGTCTGGCCGGTCACCTCCGCGTCATAGGCCTCAAGGCCGGAGATGGAGATCGTCGAGGTCGTCTCCGAGGCCCGCTCGGCCTGTGCTCCGGCACGCAGCGGCGCGCCACAGTTGGAGCAGAACCTGCTGGACTCCGGGTTGCGGTTACCGCACCTCGTACACACGGTCACGGCCGCCATGGACGGGTCCTCCTGCCGCGGCTGTCCCCCGTGGGGATTGGTCGCATACGGGTCGGGGTTAAACCCTCCACCCGTACCTGAGGTTGATGGTTCCCCGAAACCTATGCGGCCGGGACCGGCAGGGTCAACAGACGACGCGCCCCGGCCCCCGGGAATGTCACCTGCCTGACCTCCGAGCTCATCCCGGAAGAGCGGCCTGTCGCTGCCGCGCTCCTCCTCCTGGCCGTGCCGCGGCGCGCGATGCCTGGCGTTGCCGCCGTCCTCGCGTGCGCTCTTGCCGAACAACTTCGCAAACAACTTCACGGGCGATTCCCCTTGACCGAAATAGACCCGCCCGTGGGGCAGGACGAACCCTCATTGATCACACCTGCCGACCCGGACATCATCACAACGTCCGTACCCGTCAGACAGTTTCCACCACCCGGCACACGACCCGTGCGCCGACCCCCCGGAACCACATGCCCTGGCCCACAGGACCTCATACACCCCCGCCTCACCGAGCTGACGACCGAGCGTAGTCAGGCTGCTTCGCAGGTCGCAAGGCGTCCACAACGATCTTCTCCGACCGCTCCACCGTAGCGGTGGCCTGCTCCTTCTCCAGCGTCTGCACCACACCGCCGGGGATGTTCAGAGCGGGCTCCAGATCCTGCGGCTTTCCGATGACCTTGAAGATGTACGGGGCGGTGATCCGGTTCCCGTCCACCTCGATGTCACCACCCGCACCAGTGAAGTACGAGCCCGCCACGACCCTGTGGTCATTGACCTGGATCGCCTCGGCCCCCGCCGCACGCAGCTCCTGGATCGCGTCGAGCAGCATGTCGGGCTCCACCGCCTGGGAGCGGCCCGCGATCGTGAGCGTGATGCCGGGGCCCTCGGCCGCGACCGTGCCCGCGAGGACGCCCAACTGCTGCTCCTTCTGCCGGGTCTGCCGACGCGCCTCCTCGGCCTGGTCCGAGCTGTTCTCCAGCTCGGTCCGCTGCTGCTCCAGCCGCCGCCGCTCGTCCTCCAGCCGCTGGCTGCGGTTGTCGAGCTCATCGAGGATACGGACGAGATCCTCCTGACGGGCCCCGCGCAGCGCACCACTGTCACTCGTGGAGCGGACCTGGATGGCCAGCCCGAGACCGAGGACGAACAGCAGCACCGCCACGGTCAGTTGGGCCCGGGTCACCCGCGGCGGCCACAGGCCCGCCACCAGGCGCTGACGTCCGGTCATGCCCTCCCGGCCCCTGGCCGCCGTACCGGTCGTCCCCTCGCCCGAGGAGCCCTTCTGGCCCTGCTCTGACCCTTCCCGCGTCTCCATCCGCGTCACGCCCGGAAGACATGGCGGCGGATGGCCGCGGCGTTGGAGAAGATCCGGATGCCGAGGACGACCACCACACCGGTGGAGAGCTGGGCGCCCACGCCGAGCTTGTCACCGAGGAAGACGATCAGCGCGGCCACCACGACGTTCGACAGGAAGGACACCACGAACACCTTGTCGACGAAGATCCCGTCGAGCATGGCCCTCAGCCCCCCGAACACGGCGTCGAGCGCCGCCACGACGGCGATCGGCAGATAGGGCTCCACCATCGCCGGCACCTCGGGCCGGACCAACAGTCCGACCACGACTCCCACGACGAGGCCCAGTACGGCGATCACGATGTGCCCTTCCCTGTGTCTGCCGCGCCCTGCCCCGTGCCCTTCCCGGGGTCGGCGGCGACCGGCTGTGCGGTACGTACGATCAGGCTCGGGGCAGCCGGGAGCCGCATACCGCCCTCGGTCGACACCCGGAACCGGATGCCGAAGTTCTCACGCAGCGCGTGGAGATACTGTCCGTCCGCGCTGTCCTGGAAGGCCGTATTCAGCTTCTTCCCGTCCCCCACCGCCAGCACCGTGTACGGCGGCACCAGCGGCCTGTTGTCGACCAGTATCGCGTCTCCGGCGGCCCGGATGGCCGACAGGGCGGTCAGCCGCTGTCCATTGATGGCCACCGCCTCGGCACCGGACTCCCAGAGACCGTTGATGATCCGCTGCATATCGCGGTCGCGTACCCGGCCGGTGTCACTGAAACCGGAACTCTCCCGGGGGCCGGACCCGCCCTGGACCGCGCTGTCGCCCGCCTTCTTGGCGTCGTCGACGACCAGCTTGATCCCGGGGCCCTCCACCTCGGTGGCTCCCGCCAGCAGCGCCATGTGCTGTTCCTCGGCACCCGCGGAGTTCAGCGCCTCGCGCTGGCGCGCGCCGACCTCGTCCCGGAGCTTCTCCACCCGCCGCTCCAAGGCATCCGCGTCAGCCGTCTCCTTGTCGACGCGCTGGATCAGCTCCTCGCGCTCCTTGGCCAGCACCGGCGCCGATATCCGGGCGTCCGCGACGCCTACGGTGACGATCACCGCGGCGACCAACAGCCCCGCGGCCAGCCCGATCCGAGCGCGCAGACCGCGCGGCAGCGCCCCACCCGCGGCCTCCCTGCGGGCCGTGGCCTCCGCGTACCCGTCATCGAGGCTGTGCTCCATCACGTTCGTCAGCAGCGACATGGACGCGTCCGGGCGCGAGGGCGGAGATGCACTGCTCCGAACGGGGGGCTGCTGCGGCATGCCGCACATCGTCGCACGTCGCCGAGGCCTCCGCCGACCGGCCCCCCTGGTGCCGGGAACCGTCCAAC
>NZ_JBHVHF010000418.1:0-5409 GCF_042800315.1 Streptomyces sp. NPDC057638 | reverse complement strand
GCGCGGAAGACCGCCACCTACGGAGGTGCCGTACGCGCGCCGATCGCGACCGCCGGATACGGGCCGTACGGAGGTGCCGTCGCGAGCCGTACGGAGAGCCTGCGTGTCCGGGCGGGTGCCGGACGCGCCAGGGCCGCCGCCTGGCACCCGCCGTCTATGCCCGCCGTCCGCTCAGCGGAAGTCGTCCACGTGGTCGCGCGCCCAGGCGGCGAAGGTGCGGCCGGGCCTGCCGAGCGCGTCGCGCAGACTGCTCAGCTCCGCCTCCTCGTTGTACGCCCCGGCCCATGGGTCCTCGCCCTCGGCCACCGGGTTGCCCTCGTAGTCGGTGAAACCGAGCAGCATGTCCGCCGCGGCGGCGGAGAAGCCGCCCTGGGAGACGTAGATCTCGCGCGCCTCCTCGCGGGTGACGGTCTCGACGGCGACCTCTTCGCCGAGGGCGGCGGCGATGGCCGCCACCTGGCTCCGCGGGCTGATCATCTCCGGCCCGTGGAGGGTGTGCGCCCGGCCGGTGTGCCCTTCCTCCAGGAGCGCGGCGACGGCGACGTCGGCGATGTCGCCCTCGTGCACCGGGCACCACGCGTCGTCCGGGAACGGGTCGCGCACCCGGCGCTCCGCGCGGATGGAGGGGCCCCACAGCGAGAGCTTGTTGGCCATGAACTCGCCCGGCCTGACATGGGTCCACTCCAGCCCCGACGCCTCGACCGCCCGTTCCACCGGCAGGTGGTGGGTGGTGTCGAAGCCGTCCGCCACCGCGGCCGACGACAGTGTCACGATCCGGCGTACGCCCGCCTCCTCGGCCAGGGCGACGACGTCCCGGGCGGTGTCCGGCTGAGGGAAGAGGTAGAGCCGCTCCACCCCCTCCAGCGCGCCGCGCAGGCTCCCGGTCCGCTCCAGGTCCCCGCCCACGACCTCGATGTCCCCGCCGAACCCCGCCTTCTCCGGCGTCCGGGTGAGTGCCCGGACCGCCACACCCCGCCGGGCCAGCTCCTGGGTGACCAGCCGTCCCACATTCCCGGTCGCGCCCGTGACCAAGATCCTCATGGTGCCCTCCCCGCTCTCTTCGTACGCTGTACGCATTAATGTACGACACGAGGGTACACCGTACGCAGTGGGGTGGGTGAAAGAGCGTCACCGAGCCGGGAATGAGAGGGCCAGGACCTCGGGGCCGCCCGGGTCGCCGGTGGGCGCCCGGTAACCCCCCGGGCCCCGGTGCCCGGCGCCGCGCCCCGCTCACCGCCGTGCGAGGATCCTTCCCATCCGTCCCGGCGCCGGAATCCCGGAGCGGATCCCGGTACATGGAGGAGGACGACGATGTACGCGATATCCCTGGGCGACGACGGTGCCGCACTACGCCCCCTGGAGCCCTGGCGGGCCGAGGAGTTCCTGGCCCACATCGACCGTGGGCGCGAGTTCATCGGGCGGCACAACTCCCTCCCCGACGTCGTCACCGACCTGGCCTCCAGCCGTGCCTTCCTCCAGGGGTACGCGGACCGCACCGCCGCCGACACCGGGCGCATCGCGGGCATCTGGTCCGATGGCACCCTGGTCGGCGCGGTCGTCCTGCGACGGCTGGACGCCGCCCAGGGCGTCGCCGAGGCCGGGTGCTGGCTGGAGCCCGCCGGGACGGGCCGTGGGCTGGTCACCCGCAGCGCCCGGATCCTCATCGACTGGGCGTTCCGGGAGCGCGGTGTCCAGCGCGTCGAATGGTGCGTCGCGTCCGTCAACGCGCCCAGCATCGCCGTCGCGCGGCGGCTCGGGATGACCCACGAGGGCACGCTCCGGCAGAGCTTCGCCGTCCGGGGCCGGCGGTACGACGAGGAGATCTGGTCCGTGCTCGCCTCTGAGTGGCACGCCGCTCACCAGGGCTGACCCGCGTCGGGCCGCTTGTTTCCCGCCGCTTGGCGGGCCGTAGGGTGAGGCTGACGGGCGGGGGATCCGCACGGGACGAGAAGGGGAGCCGGGACGATGGTGAACGAGGTCGCGGGGGTACGGGCCCCGTCGGGGCGGGCCGTGGAGGCCGCCCGGCTGGTCTGCGCCGAGTACGCCGACAAGGCGCTGTACCAGCACTCGCTGCGGTCCTATTTCTACGGCGCCGCCTGGGCGGACGCGCGCGGCCTCGACTTCGACCGCGAACTCCTCCATGTCGCCGCGCTCCTGCACGATCTGGGCCTCACCGCGCCCTTCGACAGCCACACCCTCCCCTTCGAGGAGGCGGGTGGCCATGTGGCGCGGGTCTTCACCGCCGGGCTCGGCTGGCCCGCCGAGCGGCGCGACCGGGCGGCCGAACTGATCGTGCTGCATATGCGGGACGCCGTGGCCCCCGAGACGGACCTGGAGAGCCGCCTGTTGCAGGTGGGGACCAGTGCTGACGTCTCGGGGGCGGGGCTCGACGCCTTCGACCCGGCCTTTGTCGAGGCCCTCGCCGCGGCCTGTCCCCGCGAGGGCTTCGCCGAGGGGTTCCTCGGGCTCTTCCGGGACCAGGCGCGGCGGAAGCCGGGCTGTGCCGCGGCGGCGCTGATGGAGGGCGACTGGGCGGCCCGGACGGCCGCCCACCCGCTCGACCGGGCCTGACCCGTCCGCCGTCCGGCGCCGGGGCTGCCCGGGGCCTTCGGGGGACAGGGTCAGGCGCGGCCCTCCCCGGGCGGTGCGGCGTTCCACGTACCCGCCATGACCTCCGTCGTGAAGCCGGGCCCGAACGCCAGGATCAGCCCCGGGTCCCCGTGCCGGGGAGCCCCCTCGTCGTGGTGGCGTCGCAGGACGTCGAAGATGGAGACGCTCGATGTGTTGCCCAGCCGGGCCATGCTCTCCCGGCTGTGCCGCAGTGATCCCGGCGCCAGCCCCAGCCCCTGCTCCACGCCGTCCATGATCAGTGGCCCGCCGGTGTGGGAGACGCAGAACCGCGCCGAGTCCGGCTCCCACCCCAGTTCGGCGAGGAAGGACTCGATCGCCGGTATCACCAGGGGCACCGTCGTACGGACCCGGGGATCGGTCCGGAAGTGGAACCCGCGCTCGGTGGTGCTGCCCGCTATCACGGAGTGGGAGTCGGGGAGGAGGTGCTGCCGGGCGGCCTGGATCTGGAACCCCGTGGCCGAGTCGGTCGCGCGGCGCAGCACGGCCGCCGCGGCGCCGTCGCCGAAGATGCCGTTGGAGATGAAGTCGCTCAGGGTCCGCTCGTCCGGCTGGAAGGACAGGGAGCTGAGTTCGACGGCGATGACCAGGGCGGTCGCCTCCGGGTACGCCTGGAGGAAGTGGAACGCCTCCGCGAGGCCGGAGACCCCGGCCGCGCACCCCATCTGCTGGATCGGGGTGCGCCGTACGGTGGGCCGGCAGCCGATCTCCTGGGCGATATAGGCGTCCGGTCCCGGCAGCGCGTATCCCGTGCACGACACGAAGACGAGGTAGTCGACCTCGGCCGCCGCCACCCCCGCCCGGCGCAGTGCCTCCTCGGCCGCCGTGGCGCCCAGCCGGGTGGCCTCGCGGAGATACCGGGCGTTGCGTACGCCGAAGGGCTGGGCGGAGAGTGTCTCCTCCAGACCCGCGACCATGTTCCTGGTCTCCACCGTCGTACTGCGCATCAGCGCGAGCCCGCGCTCCAGGTGCGGTACGTCGGCGAAGAGTTCACCGAGGGCGCCCATGATCTCCTTCTGGGTGATCACATGCTCGGGGACGGCCACCGCCGGAGGGGATATGGCGACGCGGGTGCGCGCCTGGAGCGGGCGGGCCGTCCGGTCCCGGGGGGCGGGGACGGTCGGCGGGGGTGTGGGTGCGGTCGGCGGTATGGGCAAGGTGGGGTGCGCGAGAGTCACGGGTGCTTCCTTGGGGGTGTGGGGGGATCGCGGGACCGGTGGGGCGGTACCCGCGTCAGGAAGCATGGAGTCCGGATAATGCCCAGACAAGATCGTCTTTCGGACACGGCCCGTTCCTGGCGTACGGGTGCGAGGTGCGGCCCCGCGGGGCCGAGGACGCGCCCGTCTCTGGTCCCACGGGCGGATCCCCAGGGGAGCGGGTCGTCAGGTCCTGTTCCGTTTCCGGTGGATCGCCGGAGGGATGTCCACTCCCGAGTCTGGCCGGAAAGTTACGGCGAGAAAGTGGTGCGACGCCCGCTCCCGGGCCGCCGGATTCCGCGTCCGCCCCCGTCCCGTCCTCCCGTCCGCTCCCCTCCGGCCCACCGCAGTGCCCCTCGCCACCACCATGACCCGGGTTGCCGGAACGGCAACGGCGTTCGCGTCGCTCCCGCGCACCCTGCATGATCGGGTACGGCCACGAAAGCGGTGCCCGACGCCCGTCGTGGTGACGCCAACCGACATCGCCTGGAGGGTTCATGGCAGAGCGCGACCCGGAACTGACCCATCGTCTGGTCGACACGCCCGGCGGGCGGATCCACCTCGTGGAGCAGGGCAGCGGCCCCCTGGTACTGCTGGTGCACGGCTTCCCGGAGTTCTGGTACTCCTGGCGGCACCAGCTCCCCGCCCTCGCGGCGGCCGGATACCGGGCCGTCGCCATCGACGTCCGGGGATACGGACGCTCCTCCAAGCCCGTGGACATCGACGCCTACCGTCTGGTCCACCTGGTGGAGGACACCGCGGCCGTGGTGCGCGCCCTCGGCGAGGAGACGGCCGTCGTCGTCGGCCATGACTGGGGTTCCGCCATCGCGGCGACCTCCGCGCTGCTGCGCCCGGAGGTCTTCCGTGCCGTGGGGCTGCTCAGCGTGCCCTACACCCCCCGTGGCCGGACCCGGCCCACGGACGCCTTCGCCCGGATGGGCGGCGGGGACGAGGAGTTCTACGTCTCCTACTTCCAGCGGCCCGGCCGGGCCGAGGCCGATATCGAACCCGATGTGCGCGGCTGGCTCGCGGGCGTCTACGCCGCCCTGTCCGGCGACACCGCGCCGCCGCCGGGCGCCCCCGCGCCGCACTTCGTCAGTCCCGACGGGGGGATGCGCGACCGGTTCCCCGTCGGACGGCTGCCCCGCTGGCTCAGCGAGGACGACCTCGACCGGTACGCGGGTGAGTTCGAGCGGACCGGTATGACCGGCCCCCTGAACCGGTACCGGAACATGGACCGCGACTGGGAGGACCTCGCCGCGTTCGAGCACGCCCCCATCGCTCAGCCCTCGCTCTTCATCGGAGGTGCGCTGGACTCCACCAACATCTGGCTGGGCGACGCGATCACGGCGCACGCCGTCACCCTGCCCGGGCTGGTCACCTCCCGCATTCTCGACGGCTGCGGGCACTGGATCCAGCAGGAACGGCCGGAGGAGGTCAACCGGATCCTGCTCGACTGGCTGGCGGCCCTGCCCGGGTGAGGCGCTCCGCCATGACGCGGCACCTGTGGTCCGTCGTCGCCCGACCGGCGGAAGCCCCGGGCGCCCGGCCCGCTCCCCTGAGTGTGACCCGGTGGCCTGGCGGT
>NZ_JBHVHF010000417.1:0-5505 GCF_042800315.1 Streptomyces sp. NPDC057638 | reverse complement strand
GCCCGGAGCTGTCCGGGCCGGGCACGTTCCCGTTCCGACGCGGGCCTGTTCCGACGCGGGCCGGCTCCGACGCGGGCCGGCTCCGGCCCCGGAACGGCGCTTGCCTCCTCCCCGTACCGCGTTGGCGCGGCGGGGAAGGCGTCGGGGCGTCCAGCGGCGGAATGCCGCACACGGTCGGCGCATGCTCGCCCAGGCGTCTCCGTCAGGAGTCGAAAGAAAACATCGAGAAACCAGTACGAAAGTCACCTGATACATAGGCCGTCCAGTCGTCCTCCCACTGACTCAGATCATTCTTTGCCTTTCCGTGGCTCTCGATATTCTTTCGCTTGACGCTGTGGGAGAGGCGGGCCGTCCGTCTCTCCGTCGTCCTCAAGGGTTCACGCACGACTCATGGGGATGATCGGCCCCGCACTGGCAGAAGGAGTCCCGGCATGATCAGCCTTACCGGTATGCCGTCCTCGACCTGGTTCGCGGCGGTGGGAGCCACCGCGCTGTTCAGCCTGTCAGTCACCGCCCCGATAGCGCACGCCGCGCCGCTCGCCTGCGGTCAGACCATCACCACCAGCGTCGTTCTCGCCGCCGACCTGCTGAACTGCCCCGGTGACGGTCTGGTCGTCGGCAGGCGCGGCATCACCATCGACCTCAACGGACACACCGTCGACGGCGTCGGCCTGGGCACCGGGATCCGTACCAACGGATTCGACAACACCACCATCACCAACGGCGGCGGGGGTCGCGCCGTTATCCAGGAATTCGATTACGGAGTACAGCTCACCCCTGGCACCTCGGGAACTCTCGTCAAACTGCTGACCATCCAGAACAACGAACTCTCCGGAGTCGAGCTCGACAACGCGGATAACAGCAACCACGTCGTCGACAACGTCATCCAGCGACAGTCCCAACGGGGAATCACGGTCATCGGCGGTTCGAGCGGCAATGTGATCAGCACCAACACGATCACCGCCAATCAGAGTGAGGGCGTCTACGTCCAGAACTCCACCGCCAACCGGCTGGAGGACAACCAGATCACCGACAGCGGAGACGGCGGACTGCTGCTGGAGGGCGCCGACGGCAACACCCTGCTGGGCAACACCGTCGCCAGGAGCAGTGACAGCGCGGTCGTCCTCCAGGCGGGCTCGGACAACAACCTGGTCCAGGGCAACACGGTCAGCGAAGGCAATGACGCCGCCGTGAAGGTCTCCCACTCCACTGGCAACCGCCTCCTGTCCAACCATCTCCAGGGCAGCGGCGACAGCGGGATCTTCCTCCAGTTCTCCCATGGCTCCACGATCACCGGCAACGACGTCAGCGCGAACACCAGCGGCATCGAACTGAACCACTCCGATGACAATCTGATCCGGTCCAACCTCGCGAACAACACCACCGGGGACGGGATCGTGCTGGAGGACTCCATCGACAACGACCTGGAGCTCAACCGGACCAACGGCAACAGCGCGCGCGGCATCTCCGTCAGCGGGGACGCTCCGGCAGGGCAGGGCAACCGTCTGCTGCGCAACACCGCCGACGCCAATCTGGGCGATGGCATCTACGTCTCGAAGACCGTTCACACCCTCCAGGGCAACACCACCCGTGACAACGACGGCTGGGGCATCCTCGTCGACCAGGGCAACACCGACGGCGGCGCCAACCGCGCCAGCGGCAACTCCGAAGCCG
The DNA here is from genome assembly GCF_042800315.1 of Streptomyces sp. NPDC057638. NCBI lineage: Bacteria > Bacillati > Actinomycetota > Actinomycetes > Kitasatosporales > Streptomycetaceae > Streptomyces > Streptomyces sp. NPDC057638. Next base: position 3,831 of record NZ_JBHVHF010000417.1, on the reverse strand, counting down.
CCCAGTGCATGGGCGTCGTCTGCACTCCCTGACCAGCAACATCAGAACCTGACCCGTCCGCCGTCCGCCGTCCGCCCTCCGCCCTCCGCCCTCCGGCATCAGGCATCAGGCATCAGGGGAGGGCGTGGCGGCCGACACGCCCTCGGACCCATGGGACCTCCGGCGCCGGGGGTCCTCTCCTTACGGAACCGCGGGACACGGCCGAGGGTGAGAGGCACGGCACCCCCCGCGATATCCGCGCGCCGCGAAAGATCATCGCAAAGGCGCCCAGCGAAACTCACGGCGTCCGAAAGGGATCCTTGACGAAAGGAGAAGAGGACCGCACGGCACAGAGGAGCCATCGGACAATCCGAAGGCAACTTCGGCCATTCTTTGCCTCCCCATAGCCTTTGGCATTCCTTCGCTTGACCCTGTGCGAGAGGCGATCCGCCTCTCGCATCTCAGGGTCCGGACCCGGCCCCGGAAGCCGGGTCGGCCATGCCCCGGCATGGCCCCGCAGAAGGAGGCTCGCAATGATCCGTACATCCGCGACGCTGTCCCCGACACTGCCCGTGGGCTGGTTCGCCGCGCTGGGGGCCACCGCGCTCTTCGGCGCGCTGACCTCCGCGCCCGCCGCGCACGCCGCGCCGCTCGCCTGTGGTCAGACCGTCACCACCAGCGTGGTACTCGCCGCCGACCTGCTGAACTGCCCTGGCGACGGTCTGGTCGTCGGCGGGAGCGGCATCACCATCGACCTCAAGGGACACACCGTCGACGGTGTCGGCCTGGGGGTCGGGATCCGTAACAACGGATTCGCCAATGTCACCATCACCAACAGCAGCACCATTCCCGCCCGTATACAGGAGTTCGACTACGGAGTACAACTCAATCCGGGCACCACGGGCACCATCGTCGAGAAACTCACCGTCCAGAACAACGAGTTCTCCGGCGTCGAACTCAACAACGCCCACGGCAACAACCGCGTACGCGACAACACCATCGACCGGCAGGCCAAGACCGGAGTCACGGTCATCGGCGGTTCGCGGGAGAACGTGATCACCAATAACACGATCACCGCCAACCAGGGCGGGGGCTTCCTCGTTCAGAACTCCGCCGCCAACCGGCTCGAAGGCAATCGGATCACCGGCAGCGGAAACGCCGGCCTGGTCCTCGACGGTTCCGGCGGCAACACCCTGCTGGCCAATGTGATCGGCGGCAGCAGCGACAGCTCGATCGTCCTGCGGGCCGGCTCGAACGGCAACGTGGTCCAGGGGAACACCTCGACGCGGAGCGCGGACGCCGGACTGAACGTCTCCGGCTCCACCGGCAACCGCATCCTCTCCAATATCCTCACGGGCGGCGGTGACAGCGGGATCGTCCTCCAGTCGGCCCACGGCTCCACAGTCACCGGCAACGACGTCAGCGGCAACACCGGCGGCATCGACGTGAGCTTCTCCGACAACAACCTGATCCGCTCCAACACCGCGAACAACACCACCGGGGACGGCATCACCCTGACGCAGTCCCTCAACAACACCCTGGAGCTCAATCAGGCCCATCGCAACAACGCGCGGGGGATCTACGTCGTCGGAGACGCCACCGCGGTGACCGGTAACCGTCTGGTCGGCAACACCACCAACACCAACTCGGGCGGAGGCGTCTTCGTCTCCAAGGCCGCTCACACCCTCCAGGGCAACACCGCCCGTGACAACAAGGGCTGGGGCATCTACGCCGACCGGGGCAATGTCGACGGCGGTTCCAACCGGGCCAGCAACAACACCCAGTCCGGTCAGTGCGCGGGCGTCGCCTGCACCCCCTGACCACCACTTTCCAGAGCAGCGCCGAAGGCCATCGGCGGCTGGGGCCGGAAGGCGATCCGGCCCCCGTCTCCCCGTCCAGCCGGGCACACCGGCGTCGAGGGATCCGCCGCCCTGCGGCGGGTCCGCCCCTTCCGCGAGACGGCCGCCGGAGCCTCGGAGCCCGCGAACGTACGGAGATGACAAGGCTCAGCCGACGATGGGGGCCGGGGCGGTGGCCTCCGGCGGCCGGGCGGCGGCTCCACCATCCAGGACACCCATCGCGGCGACCAGACCGGCCGGTCGCATATCGGTCCATACGCTCTCTATGTATTCCAGGCATTCACCCCGGCTGCTCTCCTCTTTCTCCACCGCCCACCCGGCGGGAACGTCCAGACCGACCGGCCACAGCGAATACTGGGCTTCGTCGTTCCGCAGCACCACATAGTTCGTGTCCGCGGACTCAAATGGATTGGTCACGCCCACTCCTCCTCTTCCCATCTCTTCGGCGGTTCGGATCGGGTTTCATGGCGAGACTAAGCCTCGCGATGACCGACAGAGAACCTCCGATGGGCCCACTCCCAGGGAACATGGCCCCATGGAGGGATGCCTCACCGGGCCCCTTCTCCTCCTTTCGGCGGACAACCCTGGTACGGGGAAGACGAGTTTCTCGTCCTCCCGTACCCCTCCCATCGGCGGAGCGGGAATGAAGTCTCGCCGATGTGATGATTTACAGTTTTCAGGTTGCCCGCCTAGCGTCAACGAACATGGATCTTGGCTTTACACCGCCGCAACAAGCCAGGATGAGGTGGGGCGCCTTTCATGAGTTTTTCTTCATAAATCAATGCCCGGCTTCCGCTTCTGCCATCCCCTGGAAGCGCCTGAGTGCCATGCCCGAGCGGTCCCCACTCAACAGAACGCTTTCACCTGGGAGAGCTGGACATCATGACGAGTGAGCCCGAGTCCCCCACCCCCCGCGAAGAGCTGCTGTGCCGACTGTTCGCCGCATCCCTCAACCTTCCGGACGTCGGTGTCGACGACCGCTTCTTCGACCTGGGCGGTGACAGCGTCGCCGCCATGGGGCTCGTCGTTCTCGCCCGTGACGCCGGGCTGGAATTCAGCCGCCGCGAACTCTTCCAGAACCCGTCGCCCGCCGGGCTGGCCACAGTGGCACGCGACGTGCCGACCCTCTCGGGCACGGAGGCGACAACGGGTGAATTCGGCGGCACGAACACCGCCATGAACGGTGCTGGCCCATCGGTGATGACGGAACCGCTTATCTCCCTCTCCCCCGAGGAAATCGCGGACATCGAACACCGACTGCGGTAGTTCATCACCGACCCGCCGGGTCGGATGGGCCGACCCGGACCGGCCCAGTGCGCCGTGCGCGGCCCATGGCCTTCCACTGAGTCACCGGTTCCACGCGACCGGGGCCGGGCCCCTTTTACCTTCATACGCCACCTGCCCCGAACACTCATCGCCGCACGGGGCAGGGGTTTTCTCCTGGGCCGCCCCAGGAGCCAGGACAGCAAAGGGAGCGGATTCTCATGCAGTCGCGATTCTCGGACATTCTGCCGTTGGCGCCGTTGCAGGAGGGGCTGCTGTTCCACGCCCTCTACGACGAGGAAGGACCCGACGTCTACATCGTCCAGGTCGCCCTCGAACTCGACGGACCCCTCGACCCCGACCGCCTCCGCACCGCCGCCGAAACCCTCCTCACCCGCCACCCCCACCTCACCGCCTGCTTCCTCACCCGCACCAACGGACAACCCATCCAAGTCATCCCCACCCACACCACCCTCCCCTGGCACGACACCACCCTCAACGACCTACAAGACCTCCCCCACACCCTCGCCGAAGCCCGCACCCAACGCTTCGACATGACCACCCCACCCCTCCTCCGCTACACCCTCATCCACCACCCCCACACCAAAACCCAGAACCAGAACCACACCGACGGAATCCACACCACCCACCGCCACACCCTCGCCCTCACCATCCACCACATCCTCCTCGACGGATGGTCCATGCCCATCCTCATCCGCGAACTCCTCAC
>NZ_JBHVHF010000416.1:0-5527 GCF_042800315.1 Streptomyces sp. NPDC057638 | reverse complement strand
GGGTCCGCCGTGCGCGGACCCGGCACCGCCCGCCGGGCACCCCGCCCCTCCTTCCCGGCGACACCCCCGTCCGCCAGGCGCCACCTCCCGCCTGGGCCCGCCCTCCATAGACCCGACCCCGGCATCGGCCCCATGAACCCGAACCCGGCGTCCGGCCTCATGAACCCGGACCCGGTGCCCGGACTCATAGACCCGGACCCGGCGTCCGATGAGACCGGTTCAGGGCGACCGTCCGGAGCTGGACCGCTCTCCACCCCTTGATCACCTTCTGCCCCACCCTCACCAAACCCGACAGAGTGTGATCATCACACCATCACCGACCCCCGGGGGATCCCGGCCACCGATCCGGGCGTACGCTGTACAGCTACCGCTGTCGCCGGAACCGACCGACTCTTGCGCGCGGCACGTACACGCAACGCGGGGAGAGCACGGTGCTGGAGAGTCTGGGGTCGCTGATCAGCAGCCCTTGGATCTACGCGGTGGTGGCGCTCTCCGTCCTCCTCGACGTGTTCCTGCCGCTGCTTCCGAGCGGAGTGCTCGTGGTCACGGCCGCGACCGCCGCCGCCGCGGGCACCACGACCGCCACCGTCGCGGGAGCCACCGAACAGGTCCCGCGCGAAGTGCCCTCCCTGCTGGTCCTGGCCCTCTGCGCCGCGACCGCCTCCGTCCTCGGCGACCTCGTCGCCTACCGGCTCGCCCGCAACGGCGGTGCCCGTTTCGACCGGGCCATCGCCCGCTCCCGCCGTCTCACCACCGCCCAGGCGCGCCTGGGCACGGCCCTGAGCCGTGGCGGTGGTGTCCTGGTCGTGATCGCCCGGTTCGCCCCGGCGGGCCGCTCGGTGGTCTCCCTCGGCGCGGGCGCGGCACGGCGCAAGACCAGGGAGTTCCTGCCCTGGTCCGCGCTGGCGGGGGTGATCTGGGCGGGCTACAGCGTCGGGCTCGGCTACTTCGGGGGCCAGTGGCTCGGCGCGAGCTGGTTCGGCGCGGGCGTCTCCGTCCTCGCGCTCTTCGGCGCGGGCGGGCTCGCCGCGTACGTGATGCGGCGCCCGTCGCAGCGTGCGCGGACGGCGGAGCCCCCCGCCATGGCGACGGCCTGCGACTGACCCGGCGATAAGCCGAAGGGGCGCGCCCAGCACACCGGTGGGGGTCCCCCCGGGCGGAGCCTGGGGGAGAGAACAACCGCTGAGAAGCGGACGGAGTACCGGCCGCACCTGGCGGCGGGGCCGTCCGGCCTGGGTGATCGCCCTTCGCGCTATCCGGCCGCCTTGGCTCCCCGGACCTCCAGGCCCTCCAGCAGGACCCGGGTCGCCTCGGTGATCTCCGCGACGGCACGGTCGAAGACCTCCTGGTTGTGCGCGGCGGGCGCGCGGAAGCCGGAGACCTTGCGGACGTACTGGAGCGCGGCGGCGTGGAAGTCCTCCTCGGTGGCCTGTTCGGGCAGGACGGGCGGACGGAGCGTCTTGATGCTGCGGCACATGTCTCCGATGGTATTCCCGGCCATCGCTCCCCGGCGGCCCACCGTCCTTCCGCACCGGGCGGCCACCGCTCCCCGGCGTCGTTACCTGGGAATCCACGGGACCTGAGAATCCACGGGCGCTTCCGTGGAGGTCCACCGCTGTTCCACAGCGGCCCGCCGTCCGGACGGCGGTCACCGGGCGACCGGGCCCTGCACCGGCGTACCCGCCGAGCACCCGGGGCAGGGGGGCGGAAGGGCCGTCACGGAGGATCCGGGGCCGGGGCGGTGGCGGGGTTGCGCAGGACGGGACGGGACCAGGGCGCGTCGGCACCGTCCACACCGCCGGACTCCGGACCGTCGTCGAACTCCAGCGCGTCGAACCCCGGGCCGCCGTGCTCCAGCCCCTCCTCCTCCGGCCGCAGCCCCAGCTCGCGCAGCTCGTTGACCGCCATCATGGCCGTGAACACGGCGTTCGGGTTGGCGCCCCCGATGCCCAGGTCGGCGACCGCCGCCGCGAAGCGCGCGGTGAACTCGCCCGGCCGCACCGGGCGGCCCTCCCCCGTCAGCCGGAGGGCCGCCGTCTGGAGGGCGACCGCCTGCTCCAGCAGTCCGTCCAGACAGGACACCGCCTCGGCGCCACGGCGCAGGGCGAAGGTGTGCCCATCGGTGAGGATCGCGGCCTCTCCGGCCTCGAAGAGGTGGGCGACGGCACCCAGTACGGTCTGGATCTTGAGCTGGTCGGCGTCGGCCATCGCGCCACAGGCCCCGTTGCCCTCGTCCGACAGATGGAGCACGCCGGAGTCCCGCAGATGCACGATCACATGCCCGGCACAGTGGCCCTGGCTGCGCAGGACGCGGACCGCGCCGTCCGCGAAGGTCCAGCCGGTGAAGCGCAGCGAGCCGATCCGGATCAGCTCCAGCGGGCGCTCCTCATAGGTCCGGGTGGTCGCGCCGAAGGGCCGCAGGGGCTGGAAGGGCAGCAGCACCCCGGCCACGGTCTGCGCGGGCGGCGCGGGCAGCACCTTCGCCCCGGAGACACGGTCGAAGGACCACACCCAGTGCGCCACCGGGTCCCGCATCTGGTCGATGTCCGGGGCGGGCACGTAGTGCTCGACCGGCACGCCCAGTTCATCGGCCAGGTCGTTGTTGGCGACGTGGTCGGGATGACCGTGGGTGGTCAGCAGCAGCGCCCGGGACCAGGGCCCGACCCGGCCGGTCGCCTCCCGCAGCGCCGCGCGGAAGGCGGCGGTGGCACCGGTGTCGACCAGGACGAGGGTGTCACCGACCCGGTGGACGAGGGCGTTGGCGGCGTCCGGCTGGCCGCGCTCCAGGTCCAGCGGCTGTCCCAGGACGAGCACGGTCCGCTCGTCGATCTCGATCAGGTCACCGAGCGTGGTCATGGGTTCCTCCCGGGCTCTGTCACCCCCGGCGCTGCCGACCACGGCTCCCCCGCCGACGAGCGTACGCCGCACTCCGCGCGGTGTCCCCGGGAAGCCCGGGGCACGATGGCGGACCCGGGGCACGGGACACGGCACCCGGCACCCGGGGCGCGGCGACCGACACGGGACACGGGCACGGACGGGCCCCGGGCGTGACCTAGGACGCGCCCCAGGACGAAGCGGCGGCATCGGCTCCAGGCGTGGTCGGCGGGACCGACACCAGATCCGCCAGGACGGCCGCGTGGTCGGACGGCCAGACCCCGTCCACCGGCCCGTCCCCCACCCGGCGGGCCGTGTGCACCCGGCCCAGCCCGCCCGGCCCCGGCGCGCCCACATGGATGTAGTCGACCCGGACGCTCGGTCCGTAGGCGGGCTCGATATACGGGTTGGCCAGGTCCCAGGTGACGCCGGGCGCACCGGCCTGCGCGTACTCCCAGACGTCCATCAGCACCTGGCCGGGCACGGCCGGGGCGGTGCGGTAGCCGCCGAGCAGCCGGATCTCGTCCGAGTCGGGCCAGGCGTTGAAGTCACCCGTGACGACCGGCGGGAAGGAGGTCCCGTGCCGGTGTTCGGCCACGAACTCCGCGAGGGCGGCGACCTGTGCGCACCGTACCGCCGAGGCGTGGATCTCCGAGCTGAGGTGGGTGGTGAAGAACGGCACCCGGCAGCCGGGCGCGGCCACTCCCGTGTAGAGGGCGAGCCGCCCGTCGTCGTCCCCCTCGGCGGCGGGCAGCCGCAGGACGCGCCGTTCGGCGATGGGCCAGCGGCTGAGGACGGCGTTGCCGAAGCCGACGGCGGAGTCCCCGAGCCGCCGCTGCCAGCGCTCGGGCGCGGAGGAGGCGGCCCAGGTCCACTCCATCCCGAGTTCGTCGGCGAGCCAGGCGGCGAGGTTCTCGCCCCGGCAGGCCCACACCTCCTGCAACCCCACGATGTCGGGGTCCAGTTCCCGCAGGACGGAGAGGATGGCCTTGCGCCGCTCCTCCCAGGGCCCGAACCGCCACCACACGTTCCATGTGACCACCCGCACCCCACCAGCCATGCCACTCCTCACCCGGCGCACCGCGCCTGGCCGTCCGTCACCAACCGTGGAAGGCCCGCAAGCTAGCACGGCCGGGCGGCGCCGCACGGCCCGCGCGCCCGGCCCCCGGGGCGTCCGTCCCCGCTGCCCCTACCGCCCCCCTACCGCCTGCGGGGCCGTGACACCATCTGCCGTCAGAGGCGGCAGAGCACACCCAGGGGGAAGGGCACGATGGGGCTGATCGAGGAATTCATCGCGCGGTACACCAAGGAGTACGACTTCTACGAGAAGGCGGCCCGGCGGGTCTCCCAGCAGCTCGAACGGGATCTGCGTGCCGCTGGTGTCCGCTGCATCGTCAGCCACCGCGCGAAGGACATCGCCCGTCTGGAGGAGAAGTGCCGACAGCGGGCGGCGGAGAAGGAGTACGCCTCCGTGGCCGACATCTTCCGGGACATCGTCGATCTGGCCGGGGTGCGGGTCGCCCTCTACTTCCCCGGCCAGCGGGACCAGGTCGACAAGACCGTCACCCGTCTCTTCCGGCTGGAGAAGCGGAAGGCGTTCCCGGAGAACGGCGGGCTCACCCCTGACAAGCGGTTCTCGGGGTACTCGGCGGTGCACTACCGGGTGCGGCTGAAGGAGGAGGAGCTGAGCGACCTCGACAAGCGCTACTCCACGGCGTACGTCGAGATCCAGGTCGCGTCCGTCCTCATGCACGCGTGGTCGGAGGTGGAGCACGACCTCATCTACAAGCCGCTGGGGGGCGATCTGTCCGAGCAGGAACTCGCGGTCCTGGACCAGCTCAACGGACTGGTGATAGCCGGGGAGATCTCCCTGAAGATGCTCCAGCAGGCGGGCGAGCAGCGGGTCGCGAGCGCGGAGCGCGACTTCGTCAACCACTACGAACTCGCCGCGCACCTCCTCGGCCACGCCAACGAGGTCATGGAGGAACCCGTCCAGGAGTCGGGCCTCGGCCGCATCGACGCCCTGTTCGGCTTCCTGACCCGGCTCGGCAAGACGACCCCGTCGGACCTGGAGCCCTACCTCGCCTCCCTGCACGGCAACACCGAGACCCGCCCCCTGGCGGACCAGGTGATGGACATGCTCCTCGCCGAGGACTCGGACCGCTATGAGTCCCTCGGCTCGGTCCACCCCGTCCACGCGGGGGCGCGGCGGCCCACCACCGCGACGGGACGGGGGGCCGGAAAGGCCGGAGAGCCGGGGCAGGCGGGAGAGACCGGGGAGGAGGACATCGGCGGCGCCGACAGCTTCGCCCCGCTCGAAGCCGCGAACTCCGACTATCTCGTCGGCCGCTTCCTGACCAGCTGGATCGAACTGGAACGCCTGGTCCGCGGCATGTCCCCGCCCACCCCCGCCGGCCAGCCCATGGCCCCCCTGGCCAAGCTCCTGCGCGCGACCCCCGAGCTGGACCCGGCCACCCACCGCGAAATCGGCGCCCTCCACCGGGTCCGCAACTACATCGTCCACGGCCGCACACCCTTGGACGTCAACCTCGCCGAGGTCATCGAACGCGTCCAGGCGGTGACGGCACGCCTGCGCGACCGGCTCTCCGACGGCTGAGGGCAGTCCCTGAGGAACGCCGGAGGCCCCCGGTCG
>NZ_JBHVHF010000415.1:0-5593 GCF_042800315.1 Streptomyces sp. NPDC057638 | reverse complement strand
GAGCGGGTCCTTGTTCGTTCGCGCGGGGTTGTGAAAGGTCTCAGAGGAGGTTGGTCATGGTGGACCAGCCGTCACCGATCTTGCGGGTGTCGCTGATGGCACTGCCGTTGCTGGCGTAGATCGTCAGGTCGCCCGTGGTCCGGTCGGTCGCCACGATGTCACTGGTCCCGTCCCTGTTCAGATCCGCCATCGTCAGCTTGTCCTTCAGCTGGAAACTCGACCCGATCACCGCCGCACCATTCAGACCACTGCCATTGCTCGGATACAGCGACAGCTGACCACTCGTCTCATTCGTCGCGACGACATCCGCCTTCCCGTCCCCCGTGAAATCACCAGCCGCGAGATTCTTCACACTCCCCCACCCCGACGTCCCCAGTGTCCTGGCATCCCCAAAACCCGCCCCCGTCGACGGATACAGAACCAGATTCGCCGTATCCCTCGTAATCGCCACCAGATCAGCCCTGCCATCACCCGTCACATCACCCGCCGCGAGCTGCTCAATATTCGTCCACCCATTACCGATCTGCACACCAGCATTGAAGGAACCAGTCCCCGCACGACCCGTCCACAGATGCAGATCCCCCGTCACCCGGTCCGCGGCAACAACATCACCCCGCCCGTCACCATTCACATCACCCGCAGCCGCCAAATCCTTCGTCGCCCACCCCGGACCCACCACATGCGTCCGCAACGACAGATCCGCCCCCGTCGCAAACAACCTCAACTCACCCGTATCCGAAATCCCCAGCAGATCATCACGCCCATCACCCGTGAAATCACGGCCCGCGCCATCGTCGATGATCTTGTTGTAGCGCAGCGCCTTGTAGTCGCCGTTGGGGCGGCCGTCGAAGTGGGAGGCGTTGATGGAGACCCCGGTGACGTGCTTGACCGGGGTGGAGCCGAACGAGTAGTAGGAGAACGTCGTACGGGCCGCGTCCTCCCACTTGTCGAACAGGATGACGTGGTCGTAGAAGCTGTTGAGGATGTCACCGGGTTTGAGGTCCCTGCGCGCTATCTCATGGGAGTAGCCGGGCAGCGTCTGAGTGGTCGCGCTGGTGCCGAGGTGCCAGGCCATCGAGACGTAACCCGAGCAGTCCGTGCGGTAGTTGCGGCCGTCCTGGTCGGGGTAGGAGCCCTGCTGGTTGTACGGGATGCCCTTGCCGAGCCAGAACCGGGCGCGGGCGATGACCTCGGAACGGGAGATCTCGCCGTTGACCACCGAGGCCGCGGCGGCACCGGTGAACGCGGTGGCCGAGAGCGATCCGGGGGCGGCGTGCGCGGGCACGGCGGTGAGGGTGGTGGCCGCCATGGTGCCTGAGATGGCCAAGGCGACGGCGAGGGCTGTGCGGGTGAGACGGGATGACACCGAAACCATGAGGGAACTCCTGAGTTGTCGAAGGGGAGGAGAGAGGATGACCAATCGGTCACCGTCGTTTCTCGCGTAGACGTCGACGCTGGTGGCCTCCTGACGTGAGAAACGTTCAGGTCGCGCGGTGGGCCCGCACACGCTCCGGGCCGTCGGAGAGCAGGGGTACGCGGTTCGGGTCGTCCGCCGCATGGACGGCGTACTGGGCCGGCGCGGTGAACCGCGCCCGGGAGACAGGTCGCAGAGGTCTGGCCGACCCGTACGCCGGGTCAGTCGCCGTTGCCGCGACGGCGGGCGCGATCGAGTCCCCGCTCGGAGCAGCGGGGTGGTGCACCGGCCGAGAAGATCAAGCGAGCGTGAGGGGCGGGGCCTTGCGGGCGTGGACCGAGCGTCCCATCACATGAGCGCCACGCCGGACGAATCCGGCGGGCCCTGGCCAGGGTGGTGCTGGTGGGAGGCGGTGACCCCGAGGGGTGCCCGCGCGCGCCTGATCTCCAGAACAGCGGGGGATCAGGCGGCTGTTCCTCGCCCGCGGCATCGGACCGCGGGGCTCGGTGCCGTCGCCGGGTGCGCGAGCCGTCGGTGTCAGCCGTGCAGGGTGACGGGGAGTGTGGTGAGCCGGCTGCCCTGCAGGCCGCCCGTGGCGGCCTGCTGGAGTTCGGCGAAGGGGATGGTGAGACGGGCCTGGGGAAAGTCGGTGCGCAGCACCGTGGCCACCGCGCGCAGTTCGAGTTGCGCGAGCTGGGCGCCGATGCAGAAGTGCGGGCCGGCGCCGAAGGTCAGGTCCGGGCCGGGTGGACGGGCGGGATCGGTGTTGATTCCCTGGATGTCGACGAGCACGGGCGCTCGGGAGGGCAGCCGCGTTCCGGCGAGTTCGATGTCGGCGGTGGTGAACCGCCAGAGCGTGAAGGGGGCGGGTGGGTGCTGTCTGAGGGTCTCGCGGACCAGTTCGTCGGTGTCTCGCTGGTGCGGGTGGTCCGCGAGGGTGTGGGCGATCAGGGTGCCGAGGGCGGCGTCGGTGGTGAGCTGTCCGGCGAAGATCAGCGCGAACAGGTGGTATTGCAGCTGCTCTCGGGTGGTGTGTGCGGGAACTCGCGCGCGTAGCTCGGCGGCGAGGCCCTGGCTGTTGTCGCCGAGTCCGAGGGCGGCGATCCTCGCGAGTTCGGTGATCGCGCCGCCCTGCGCGCCGGGTTGGTCGCTGTGCATCTGCCGACAGGCGTCGGCGGCTTGGCCGACGTACGCGAGGGGGATGCCCAGGAGGTCCAGGAGGACCGTGAGGGGATAGCGGGTGGTGAAGTCGGCCATGAGGTCGACCTCCGTGCGATCGGTGGCCAGGTCGGTGAGGAGGGTCCGGGCTATCGCGTGGATGCGATCGAACCGCCGGCCCGTCCGCTGGATGGTGAGGAGCGGGGTGTGGGCATGCCGCAGTTCGGCGTGTTCGGGGCCGTCGAGAGTGGTGAGGGATGGCTGCTCGGCGGCGGTCGGCTCAAGTCCGGCCGTGTGGCGGTCCCAGCCGGGCGGGGCGAACAGGGGGTCCTTGGTGATGCGGGGGTCGAGGAGCACCTCGCGCGCCAGGGCATGGTCGGTCACGATCCATGCCCGTCCTCCGGCCGGGGCGTCCACTTGCACGATGGGGCCTGCGGCGCGCAGGGCGGCACGGATCGGGTCGGTGTCGGTGATGCCGCTGAGGGTGGCGGCGAACGGGTCGATGCCTTCGAGGTAGGGAGCGTTCAGCATCCAGGGGCTCCATGAACGGGAGGAAGAGGGTGAGCGATGACAGTCCGTGCGCGCCGCGGACCTGAATACCTCCACACTAAAGTAACTCCATGGGCAACATGCTTCACGGTGAAGCAACTTCGTGAGGAAGCTATGCTTCCCGGTGGCAGGCTGTCAACGCATTACGGCGCGATGGGCCGCCGACAGCGACGGAAGGAAGGCCCAGTGGACGAATCGGTATCCGACGGCATCGCGGTGCAGCGAGAGGAGCTGGCGCAGGCCCTCAGGGCCTACGGTGCGAGCTTCACCGAACTGGGTCGGCGCTTCGCCGCTCAGATCGGTGTGCACTCCACCGATGCCTTCGCCCTGCTGGAGATCACCTCCGCCGAAGCCAGCGGTGTCCCGCTGTCCCCGGCTCTGCTCAGCAACCGCATCCCCCTGTCCTCGGGCGCCATGACCGCGCTGCTCAATCGCCTGGAACGGGCCGGATTCATCACCCGCTCCCGCGAGCACACCGACCGGCGGATCGTCACCCTGCGCGGCACCGCCCAGGCCAAGGAGCGCGCTGAAGCGTTCTTCAGCCCTCTCAACGCCCGCCAGGACGCGGCCTTGTCGCAGTACCCGCCCGCGCTGCTCAAGCAGCTCACGACCGTCCTGACGGATCTGCGTTCCACCATGGACGCATAGCGCACCGGGCCATGACGTCCCTGCTCGCCTGACGGCGCGCCTGAACCGTCTCCTCATGAGGCCGGCTCACGGCTGCGCCCTGCACCGTATGGGCACCCCACCACAAGGGAACGGAGCCGGTCTCGGAGTCCGGGGCGCGGCCCTGATCAGGACCTGGGTCCTGGGTCTCCCTCGTTCCCAGGGTGGACACGGGGGGTGCATACGCGTGATCGGATGGGCGGGACGTCTCCCCGCTCCTGAAAGAGGTGCCCGCATGGGCTCCGACCCGCTCACCACGGCCGCGTCCGGGCCACCCGCCCGGATCCGCGAGGACCAGCCGGTCAGCTGGCGAGCGCCCCTCACCCGGTGCTCGGCCCTCCTGTGCTGGCGAGCGCCCCTCACCTGGCGCTCGGCCCTCCTGTGGTGGCGACGGCTCGCGAACGAGCGCGGGGTGATGTCACCGGCGCTGCCCTGGCTCCGCAACGATGTGCTGCTGGCCTGCGCCCTGGCCTTCGAACTCGTCGACTACGCCATGACCGGATGGCAGGCCGGGAAGCCGCCGACGGTCCTCGGCGCGCTCCTCCTCACCCTGAGCGTCCCGTTCCTGATCGCCCGCCGCCACCATCCGGTGCCGGTGCTGGGAACCGTCCTCGTCGTGCAGCTCATCGCCGGTCTCAGCGCTGACGTGTTGCACGGCTCCAGCCTTCCGTTCCTGATCGCGCTGTACGCGGTCGCCAGAACGGGCGATCGGCGCACCGTGCTGGCGGCCGGCGTGGTCGCCGCGGTCGTCCAGGACATACGCAACGCCGTGAACGGTCTCAGCGCGCCGGAGAGGCTCTCCGAGATCCTGGCGATCTGTTTCGGCATCGCCGTCGCCATCTGGGTACGGCGGTGGCGCGGACAGGTCGACCTCAACCGCAGGCTTCTCGCCGAGCGGGCGGTGGCCAAGGAGCGCCGTCGCATCGCGCGGGAACTCCACGATGTCGTCGCCCACCACATCACCATCATGTGCCTGATGTCCGGAGGGGCCCGAACGGCGCTGGGCCCCGGTCAGGACGCCTCACGCGAGGCCCTGATGACGCTGGAGTCCTCCGCCCGCAGCGCCCTGACCGAGATGCGGCAACTCCTCAGCGTGCTGCGGAGCGCCGAGCCCGGCGCGGACGTTGTACCCGGCCCCCAGCCCGGCGTCGAGGACATCGGCCGACTCGTCGCCGAATCCCGCGTGAGCGGCCCGTCCGCCGAACTCGTGGTCACTGGCGCGCCGAACCCGCTGCCGATGGGCGTCAGCCTCACGCTCTACCGGATCGCCCAGGAGGCCCTCACGAACACGCGTAAACACGCCGGAGCGGCCCGGGCCGTGGTACGGCTCGCCTATCTGCCGGACCATGTCACGCTGGAGATCACCGACGACGGCGTGGGCCACGGCAAGCGTCAGGACCACCGTGGCGCGCGGAGACCGACGGACGGGGGATACGGGCTGCTCGGGATGCGCGAGCGCGTCGCCGTGCACGGCGGCTCCCTGGAGGCGGGCCGGCGGGACGAGGGCGGATTCCGTGTGGCGGTGAGTCTGCCGCTGCCTCTGGCACGGGAGCCGGGACAGCCGCCGGGAAACCCGCCCGCCATGGTCGGGTAGCGCTGGCACCGACGGCTCGACCGGTCGAAACCGCACCGGACACCGCGGCGTGGACCGCCGGAGCGGAGGTGCCGCGGGACGGATCGATGCCGTCGGTGTCCCCGTGGTCTCCCGCGTCCTCGTGCGCTCTCGTACGCGCCTCTTCGGGCCGTGGAGATACGGGGGTGCAAGTCCCCGCGGTACGACCTCAGGGGTGCGGGCCGGAGCTGGCC
>NZ_JBHVHF010000414.1:0-5614 GCF_042800315.1 Streptomyces sp. NPDC057638 | reverse complement strand
GTCCCGCGGGGCGCCGCGCCGGGGCCGACCGATTCGATCCGGTTGCCCGCGACGACGACATGTCCCCGGGCGTGGGTGGTATCGGCCGCGTCCACGGTCGCGATGGCACAGTTCTCAATCACGATGCGCGAATCCGCCACGGCGGGACCTCGTTTCCGACGCTGTCGAGTGATCGCTGGGAACCGGGTTCCCGCGTACGGGTACGGACCTTCCCGGTCCGGCGGGGAGGAGCTACAGATGGGTCATGTCGACCGGTATGCGCGCGGTCGCCCCGTCCCGCAGGATGGTGGCCTCGATCAGCCCATAGGGACGGTCGGCCGCGAAGTAGACCTCGTTCTCGTTGGTGAGCCCGAACGGTTCGAGATCCACCAGGAAATGGTGTTTGTTCGGCAGCGAGAACCGGATCTCATCGATCTCGGCGCAGGTGTCGATGACCCGCTCGCCCATCTGGTGGAGGGTCTGCTGGAGGGAGAGTGAGTAGGTGTCCGCGAAAGCGCCGAGGATATGGTCCCGGGCCCGCTGGTAACAGCCGTTCCAGTCGGGCGCGGCCTGGCCGTCGTCCTGCCAGGAGTACCGCCACAGGGCGCTCACATCGGTGGCGAGTATCCGGTCATAGGCCTCGGTGAGGGTGGTGTACCGGTCCTTGACGTACCCCCAGAACTCGGAGTCCGTGGAGTTGAGGACGGTCAGATCGCGCAGCCCGGAGAGGACTTCCCAGCCCGCGCCGTCATAGGTGATCTGGCTGACGCGGGTCTCCCGTCCCTGGCGGACGAAGGAGTGTCCGGCGCCGTCGCCGATGCGGCCCCAGGCGTACTCCTCGATACGGATACGGGCCCGGTGAATGGGCTCCTGCGAGGTGACGAAATGGCGGGCGAGATGGACACCGAACGCTTCGGCGGATTCCACACCGTGTTCCTTCGCGAAGGCGAAGACGGTGTTCTTGGTGGTGTCGGTCGGCAGGACATGGGCGTTGGATCCGGAGCGGTGGACGTCTTCCATGTCGCCGGAGAGGGCGACGGAAACATTGAGGTCCTTGATGTGGTGGGTATCGCCGTCCCGGACGATCCGGACGACGCGGTTCTCCGCTTTTCCGTACTGGTTCTGACCGAGAATCGTGGGCATCGTGAGTGCTAACTCCCTCGATATACGGAGTAGCCGAACGGGCTGAGCAGCAGCGGTACGTGGTAGTGCTCCCCGGCGCTGACGGCGAAGGCGACCGTCACCTCCGGGAAGAAGGCACCGCTGTCCCGTGCGCGGGGGGCGTCCTGCCGCGCCTCGGCTGCCGATGGGCTTGCTGGGTGCTGGTCCGGTCCGAGAGGGTCCCCGGTCCGGAATTCGAGCCGTACCTGGGTGGTGCCGTGCGGTGGCCGGGGCAGATCCGTACAGCGCCCGTCCGCGTCGGTGACCGAGCCGCCGAGCGCCACCCACCCCTCGCCGGGCCCGCCACGGGCCGACAGCGAGACGGGGAGACCGGCGGCGGGGCGGCCGACGGCGGTGTCGAGGACATGGGTGGAGACCGAAGCGGTCTTCTCCGTGCTCATACGGGGACTCCCGTGATCCATGGGGTGGTGGGTGGAACGCCGTCACTCCGGTACGACCGCCGGGGCCGACCCTCCGGTACGCGTCCGTGCCGCGCCCATCCGGACCTCCCGTCCGCCCGCTGTACGCCCGTACGGGCTCCGGCCGCGCACCGGGTACGGAGGCGGGGAGGCCGTCTCATGGACCGGTCGCGGCCGCGAGCCGGGTGAGCCGCAGGCGGTTGATCTTGCCCAGCTCGCCGCGGACGATCTCCCGTTCCCGGTCGGGCGGGTTGTCGATCCGCGTCCTGGCCGCTTCCCGCATCTCCTCCCCGGTCAGACCGGTGGCGCAGATCAGGAAGACATGTCCGAACCGGCGCTGGTAGGCGAGGTTCAACTCGGCCATCTCGGCCTTGAGTCCCGCGTCGGCACCGGTCATTCCGCTCTGTTCCCGGGAGGAGACCGGGTCGCCGGGCCGGGGCCGCCCGATGGGCGGATGGCCGGACATCGCCTCGGCCAGGTCGTCCGCCGTCAGCCGCGCCATGGCGGCATCGCTGGCGTCGAACAGGGCGTCAGGGCTGGCGTAGGGGCGGTGGGCGAGAAGGTGACCCGCCCAGCTTCCGCTGGCGCACACCTCGTGGAGCGCGGCGCGGGCCTCGCTCTCCCGGGAGGTGTTGAACCGGGCCAGTCCCGGGGGGATCCGAGCGGCCCGTGACGGCGGCTCGGCACGCGCGGCGGGCCCGGTGCACTCAAGGGACCCCGCGTGCTCAAGGGTCCCGGTGTGCTCAAGGGTCCCGGTGTGCTCAGGTGTCCCGATGTGCTCAAGGGACCCGATGTGCTCAAGGGACCCGGCGTGCTCAGGGTCGGGGGTGCCTCCCGATAGGCGCTCTGAACTCGAAGTCACGGCAGCCTCCGTGGCTGGGGTGCGCTGTGCGTCGAACGGGCTGCGCATAGCTAACGCTCTGAATGAACAGAACGTCAACAGTTTGTTGAAAATCGCTGGACGGCCGGCGCCGCCCCGGCGCCCCACGCCCGGTCGCGGCCCCTCAGTCGCCCTTCGCCGCGTTCTCCCTGTTCAGATAGTTGTAGACGGTGAAGCGGCTGACCCCGAGGGCACCGGCGACGGTCTCCACCCCATGCCGTACGGAGAAGGCACCCCGCGCCTCCAACGCCCGGACCACCTGCTGCTTCTCCTTGCGACCCAGCTCGGCGAGGGGGCGGCCATGGGTGCGCTCCAGACCGGCGAGGATCCGGTCGAGCGAATCGGAGAGCTGGGGCAGCCGGACCGCGAGGATCTCCTCGCCCTCCCAGGCGAGCACCACATCATCCGGACCCGCCGCCTCGGGGGCGACCAACTCCGCGCCGATAGCGTCGACCAGCGGCCTGACCGCACGCGCGAGGGCGTGCGGGCCGCCCACCCCCGCGCCGCTCACCTCCCCGCCGCCCACCCCCGCGCCGGACACCCGCGCGCCCCCCTCGCCCGGCGCCGCGCCGAGCTCCTCCGGACGGGTCATCCCCGGGCCTCCCCGACACCGGGGCGCGCACCGTCGGGACCCTCGCCGCACCGGGTCTCCTCCACCACGTTCACCTGGAGCGAGACCCGGGTCGCCCCGGCCTCCAGCGTGCGCCGCAACAGGGCGCCGACGGCGGCCAGTACGGCGTCGACGCTCCCCTCGGCCGAGTTGCCGAACGGCCCGACGTCGACCGCTTCCAGTTCGGCCGTCTGGACCACCTCACGCCCGACCACGGCATGGCCGGGCGCCTCGTCCAGGTCGAAGGGCTCGGTCGTGAACTCCAGTCTCAATCGCACCCGCTCAACCTAACGCGACCGGACCGCGACCGGGGCCACCCTCTTGACAAGCCAGGAGCCCCAGCCTCAATCTTCCATTAAGCAGAAACAGACTTCCGCTATACGGAAATCCATGTCGGACGGAAGGGGCGGGCTCCCGCTATGGGCTTCGCTGACCAGCGCTTCGCCGTGAACCTCTCGATCCTGTTCACCGAACTCCCGCTCCTGGAGCGCCCCCGGGCGGCCGCCGCCGCGGGCTTCACCGCCGTCGAACTCTGGTGGCCCTGGCCCGAGGACCCCGACCCGCCGCGCGCCGAACTCGACGCCCTGCGCGGCGCGCTGGAGGACGCGGGCGTCACGCTGACGGGGCTGAACTTCTACGCCGGGCTGCTCCCCGGCCCCGACCGGGGCGCGCTCTCCCTGCCCGGCGAGGAGTCCGCGCGCTTCCGCGCCAACGTCGAGGTGGCGGCCGACTTCGCCGCCTCGGTGGGCTGCCGGGCGCTCAACGCGCTCTACGGCAACCGGATCGACGGCGTGGATCCGGCGGCGCAGGACGCCCTCGCACTGGAGAACCTGGCCCTGGCCGCCCGCGCCGCCGACGCGATCGGCGCCACCGTGCTGATCGAGGCCCTCAACGCGCCCGAGTCACCGCGCTATCCCCTGGTGAGCGCCGCCGCGGCCGTCGACGTCGTCGACAAGGTCAACGCCGCCACCGGTCTGGACAACGCCCGTTTCCTGTTCGACGTCTACCACCTGGCACGGAACGGCGAGGACATCGGCGCGGCCATCGCCGCCCACGCGCCGAGGACCGGTCATGTGCAGATCGCCGACTCCCCCGGCCGGGGCGCCCCGGGCACCGGCTCCCTCCCGCTGGAGCGGCTGCTCGACGCGCTCACGGCGGCGGGGTACGACGGCTGGATCGGCCTGGAGTACAAGCCGGGCGACCGGGCGAGCGCGGACACCTTCGACTGGCTCCCGCGCCCGGCCACCACCGGCTGACGACCGGGCCCCACCCCCCGTACCGCCCCCGACGACCGGGGACCCTCCGTACGGCCCCCGCCGACCGTACGGCTCCCTCCCACCGCACCCACCCCGGAAAGGCCCCTTCATGAGCGCACTCCCCAAGGTCGCCTGGGTCGGGCTCGGCATCATGGGCTCCCCCATGGCCGAGAACCTGCTCAAGGCGGGCTATCCCGTCACCGGTTTCACCCTGGAGCGGGCCAAGCTGGACCGGCTCGCGGCGGCCGGGGGCACGGCCGCCGACTCGATCGCCGACGCGGTACGGGAGGCGGACGTCGTCATCACGATGGTCCCCGCCTCCCCCCAGGTCGAGGCGGTCGTCTACGGGGACGACGGCGTCCTGGCCCACGCCCGTCCCGGGACCCTGCTCATCGACATGTCCTCCATCACCCCGCGGACCTCCGTGGAACTGGCGCGGGCCGCCGCCGACCAGGGGATCCGGGTCCTCGACGCCCCGGTCTCCGGCGGTGAGGCGGGCGCGGTCGAGGCCGTCCTCTCCATCATGGTCGGCGGCGAGCGCGCGGACTTCGACGCCGCGCGCCCGCTGCTGGAGGCGCTCGGCACCACCGTGGTCCACTGCGGCCCCCATGGCGCGGGCCAGACCGTGAAGGCGGCCAACCAGCTCATCGTCGCCGTCAACATCCAGGCGTGCGCGGAGGCCGTGGTCTTCCTGGAGAAGTCCGGGGTCGATCTGCGCGCGGCACTCGATGTCCTCGGCGGCGGACTCGCGGGCTCCACCGTCCTCGCCCGCAAGCGGGACGCCTTCCTCAGCCGTGACTTCCGTCCGGGCTTCCGGATCGAGCTGCACCACAAGGACATGGGCATCGTCACGGACGCGGCGCGCGCGGTCGGGGCGGCGCTGCCGGTCGGGGCGGTCGTCGCCCAGCTCATCGCCTCGCTGCGGGCCCAGGGGGACGCGGGGCTCGATCACTCGGCCCTGCTGCGCTCGGTCGAACGGCTCTCCGGCCACGCGGTCTAGTGCTGTGGCCGGAAAGGTTTGCCGTGGGCCCGCGGCGTTCGGTGTATGGGGTCTCCCCAGGCCCGCGAGGGCCGAGGGGACGCATCGCAAGGCGGAGGTCCACGGCTCGTACTGGACGTACTTGCGTGGTCCGACAACGCTGGGGGCACCCCCGGGCCGAAGGCCCAGGGGGAGAGGTGCCGTGCCGGGCGTCGCGGGCCGGTGAACCTTTCCGGCCACAGCACTAGCCGCGCCCTCGGACTCCGGGCGGCGTCCGGCGCCGACTTCCCAGTCGCGCCCAGGCGCCCGCGCCGCCCGGTTCACCACCCG
>NZ_JBHVHF010000413.1:0-5628 GCF_042800315.1 Streptomyces sp. NPDC057638 | reverse complement strand
GTCCCGTCACGGCTGTCGGTGGGCAGTTTTACGCTGGCAGGGTTGCGTTCGGAAAGAAGGCACGGCTTCCCCTCGGGCTTCCAGGCCATGAGCCAGGGTGTGACCGACACCATATCGAGTCCCTTTTCGCACCTTTCACACCCCGTAAAGCGGGGCAAACATCCCGCCCCGGTGATCCACTGTCGCGCCCGCGCGATAACACAAGGGCCCCTTTCACCCAACCCCTCCCCACCATGCATTTTCCGAATTCACTGGGTAAGTTTGCTGGGCATGACCGCCGCACAGGAAGATCTTGCCCACCCCCTCCCGTCCAGTGAATTCACCGTTATCGGCTCTCCCCGAGTGGAGGACGGAGCCGCGATCTGGCGCATCGCCCGCGACTCCCGGGCCCTGGACCTGAACTCCTCCTACAGCTATCTGCTGTGGTGCCGTGACTTCGCCGGTACCTCACTGGTGGCACGGGACGGGAGCGGCATCCCGGTCGCCTTCGTCACCGGGTATGTCCGGCCCGAGCAGCCGACCACGCTCGTGGTCTGGCAGATCGCCGTGGACGCCTCCCACCGGGGCCGGGGACTGGCGGGCACTCTGCTGGACGCGCTGACCGACAAGGTGCGCGGCACCCAGGGAATCCGGCGGATCGAGACCACGATCACCCCCGACAACACCGCCTCCGACCGGCTCTTCACCTCGTTCGCACAGCGCCGGGGCACGGGTCTTGAGCGCGAGGTCCTCTTCGACGCCGCCCTCTTCCCGAGCGAGGCGGATGGTGCCGCCGCCCCGAGCGAGGGCGCGCGGGACGGACAGGACGGGCAGGACGCGTCGCACCAGTCCGAGTTCCTCTACCGCATCGGACTGCCGCCGCTCTGACGCGGTCCACCGGGTCGGAGCGACAGCGGCACACCGACGTACCCACGGCGGCTGACCACCGCCGGGACGCCGGAGCCCGGCCGCTCTCGTACCTCCCGTATCCCTGACACCCCTCACTCCTCACGCACGCGACACCCCCCGGAGACCTCCATGACCATCACCCCGCCCGCCCTCAGCGTCTTCGAGACCCTGGAGTCCGAGGTCCGCAGCTACTGCCGTGGCTGGCCCGCCGTCTTCGACCGCGCGCAGGGCAGCTTCCTCCATGACGAGGACGGCCACACCTATCTCGACTTCTTCGCCGGGGCCGGATCCCTCAACTACGGGCACAACAACCCGGTCCTCAAACGCGCCCTGCTCGACTACATCGAGCGGGACGGCATCACCCACGGCCTCGACATGGCCACCACCGCCAAACGGGCCTTCCTGGAGTCGTTCCAGAACATCGTGCTGCGCCCGCGTGACCTCCCGTACAAGGTGATGTTCCCGGGCCCGACCGGCACCAACGCGGTGGAGGCGGCGCTCAAGCTGGCGCGGAAGGTGAAGGGCCGGGAGTCGGTGGTCTCCTTCACCAACGCCTTCCACGGAATGTCGCTGGGCTCACTCGCCGTGACCGGCAACGCCTTCAAGCGGGCGGGCGCCGGGATCCCGCTGGTGCACGGCACGCCGATGCCCTTCGACAACTACTTCGACGGCCGGGTCCCGGACTTCCTCTGGTTCGAGAAGCTCCTGGAGGACCAGGGCTCCGGCCTCAACAAGCCCGCCGCCGTGATCGTGGAGACCGTGCAGGGCGAGGGCGGGATCAACGTCGCCCGGCCCGAGTGGCTGCGCGCGCTCAAGGAACTGTGCGAGCGGCGGGACATGCTGCTCATCGTGGACGACATCCAGATGGGCTGTGGCCGCACCGGAGGGTTCTTCTCCTTCGAGGAGGCCGGGATCGTCCCGGACATCGTCACCCTCTCCAAGTCCATCAGCGGCTACGGGCTGCCGATGTCGCTCTGCCTGTTCACCCCGGAGCTGGACATCTGGGGACCGGGCGAGCACAACGGCACCTTCCGGGGCAACAACCCGGCCTTCGTCACGGCCGCCGCCGCGCTCGACACCTACTGGGCCGACGGCGAGATGGAGAAGCAGACCCTGGCCCGGGGCGAGGAGACCGAGCGGGCGCTCCTCGGGATCACGGCCGAGTGCGACGACCCCGGGGTGGCCTTCCGGGGCCGGGGGCTGGTGTGGGGGCTGGAGTTCCCCGACCCGGAGCGGGCGTCGGCGGTCTGCCGCCGCGCCTTCGAGCTGGGGATGCTGCTGGAGACCTCCGGGCCGCGCGGTGAGGTGGTCAAGCTGCTGCCGCCGCTGACGGTCAGCGCCGGGGAGCTGGACCAGGGACTGCGGATCCTGGCCCGCGCGGTCCGTGAGACGGCCCGAGGTCCACAGGACAGCTGAGGTCCGTGAGACGGCCCGAGCGGCACCACCCCTCGTACCCGACTGTCAACAGACCCGCAGAGAGAGGCGGCGCGCAATGATCATCCGATCGCTCGGCGAGATCGAGAACACCGAACGCCATGTCAAGGCCGCGTCGGGCACCTGGGAGAGCAAGCGGCTCGTCCTCGCCCGCGAGAAGGTCGGCTTCTCCTTCCACGAGACCGTGCTGTACGCGGGCACGGAGACATCCATGTGGTACGCCAACCACATCGAGGCCGTGCTCTGTGTCGAGGGGGAGGCCGAGCTGACCGACGACGAGACCGGGGCGGTCCACCGGATCACGCCCGGGACGATGTACCTGCTCGACGGGCACGAGCGGCACACGCTGCGCCCCAAGACCGACTTCCGCTGTGTCTGCGTCTTCAACCCGCCGGTCACCGGCCGGGAGGACCACGACGAGAACGGCGTCTACCCCCTGATCACCGAGGAGGGCTGAACCATGACCACCGCCGTACGCGACGACACCGACCACTACCCGACCCGGGGCGTCGGCGAGATGCTGACCCCGCGCCAGGACCCGGTCGTCTGGTCGGCGCCCGGAGCGCCGGGCCCGATCACCACCCTGGAGCTGGCCGGGTACGAACGCGACGGCTTCCACACCGTCACCGACATGATCACGGACGAGGAGGTCGCGCTCTACCGCACCGAGATGGAGCGGCTGATCGCCGATCCCGCGATCCGCGCCGACGAGCGGTCGATCATCGAACCCCGTTCCCAGGATGTGCGCTCGGTCTTCGAGGTGCACCGGATCAGCGAGGTCTTCGCGGCGCTGGTGCGCGATGAGCGCGTGGTGGGCCGGGCGCGGCAGATCCTCGGCTCGGACGTCTACGTCCACCAGTCGCGGATCAACGTCAAACCGGGCTTCGGGGCCTCCGGCTTCTACTGGCACTCCGACTTCGAGACCTGGCACGCGGAGGACGGACTGCCGAACATGCGGACCGTCTCCGTCTCCATCGCGCTGACCGAGAACCGCGACACCAACGGCGGGCTGATGATCATGCCCGGCTCGCACCGCACCTTCCTGGGCTGCGCGGGCGAGACCCCGGAGGACAACTACAAGAAGTCGCTCCAGATGCAGGACGCGGGCACCCCGTCGGACGCGGCCCTGACCCAGCTGGCCGGGGAGCACGGCATCCGGCTCTTCACCGGCCGGGCGGGCTCGGCGACCTGGTTCGACTGCAACTGCATGCACGGCTCGGGCGACAACATCACGCCCTATCCGCGCAGCAACGTGTTCATCGTCTTCAACAGCGTGGAGAACGCGGCCGTCCGCCCGTTCGCCGCTCCGGAGCCCCGGCCGTCGTTCATCGGCGCGCGGGACTTCACCCCCGTCCGCTGAGCTGAGCTGACGGCGTACGGGCGCGGGGAGCGTACGGGAGGTACGGGACGTACGGAGGGGCCGGTCCGGGTGCGTGCGGACCGGCCCCCTCGGGGTGCAACGGGGATCCCCGTCCGTACGGGTGCGGGGATCCCCGTCCGCCCAGGCCCGGGCGGCCCTCCCGGTGACCAGGACCGGAGGGCTACGCGGGTGCCCCGGCCCCAGCGGTGATCAGACCGTCTGGAGCACCGGGTAGTCGATGTAGCCCTTGGCGTCGCCGCCGAAGAAGCTGGCCGGGTCCGGGGTGTTGTAGGGGCCCTCGGTGCGCAGGCGCCGCGGCAGGTCCGGGTTGGCGAGGTAGAGGGCGCCGAAGGCGATGATGTCGGCGAGGCCCTCGTCGATCAGCTCCAGCGCGCGGTGGTCGGTGGGGCCCTCGGTCCGGGGGTTGAGGATCAGCGTGCCGCTGAACCGCTCCCGGATGGCGTGGGTCACCGGCCGGGCCTCGTCGCTGTTCTCGGAGACATGCAGATAGGCGAGGCCGAGCGGCTCCACGGCGTCCACCAGCGCCGGGTAGACCTCGTGGGCGTCGGTCTCGGCGATGTCGTTGTACGGGTTGAACGGGGAGAGGCGCAGACCGGTGCGCGCGCCGCCGATCGCCTCGGCCACCGCGCGGGAGACCTCGTGGGCGAAGCGGATGCGGTTGGCGACCGTGCCGCCCCACGCGTCGTCGCGGCGGTTGGTGTTGGAGGCGAGGAACTGCTGGATGAGATAGCCGTTGGCGCCGTGCAGCTCGACCCCGTCGAACCCGGCCGCGACGGCGTTGCGCGCGGCGTCGGCGTACTCCTCGATCACGGCGGGGATCTCGTCGGCGCGCAGTTCGCGCGGTACGGGGAAGTCCTTGGGGCCGTCATGGGTGAAGAGCTGTCCGGCGGCGGCGACCGGGGAGGGCGCGACGCTGGCGCGGCCGTCGGGGAAGAGCACCGGGTGGCCGATCCGGCCGGAGTGCATCAGCTGGGCGAAGATCTTTCCGCCGCGTTCATGGACGGCGTCGGTGACCTGGCGCCAGCCCGCGATCTGTTCGTCGTTGTGGAGCCCGGGGGTGTCGGGGTAGCCCTGGCCGGTGACGGAGGGCTGGATGCCCTCGGTGATGATCAGCCCGGCTCCGGCGCGCTGGGCGTAGTAGGTCGCCGTGTCCTCGGTGGGGCTGAGCTGCGGGCCGAAGGCGCGGGAACGGGTCATCGGCGCCATGGCGACACGGTTGGTGAGCGTGAGACCGGCGAGGTCGACGGGGCTGAAGGCGGTGGTCATCGGGGGCTCCCTGGGCGATATTGGTCGGCCAAGTAAAAATATATGGTCGACCAATGATTGGCCGACGAGCACCACTGTAGCGCATTGATTGGCCGACCAATGTAAAATCGGGATGTGGCTGCGCCCCGGCGGGAACGACCGTCCGGACCGGCCCGACGAGGAGGTCCGATGACGCCCGAGACGACCGGGGGCAGCGTCACCACGCAGCCCACCGGCTGTGAGATGTTCGGCCCCGTCAACCACGTGGTCGCCAAGCTCGCCCGGCTCCACCGCATGGCGGCGGCCAAGCTGCTGCGCGCGCACGGCCTCTACCCGGGTCAGGAGTTCCTGCTGATGCGGCTGTGGGACGCGGGCCCGGTCCGCCAGTCCGAGTTGATCAAGGTGCTGGACCTGGACCCGTCCACCGTGACCAAGATGCTCCAGCGCCTGGAGCACTCCGGCCATGTACGGCGCAGCCCCGACCCCCACGACCGGCGCGCGGTCCTGGTCGAGGCCACCGAGAAGAGCTGCGCCCTGCGCGTGGCGGTCGCCGACTCCTGGGCCGAACTGGAGCGGCAGACGCTCCAGGGCCTGGCGGAGGACGAGCGGGAGGAGTTCGTCCGGCTGCTGGGCAAGGCGGCGGAGAACCTCTGCCGGGAGACGGCGGCGGAGTGCGGCGC
>NZ_JBHVHF010000412.1:0-5635 GCF_042800315.1 Streptomyces sp. NPDC057638 | reverse complement strand
GCGCGAGCGCGGGCCCCACCCACCCCCGCGGGGTCAGTCCTCGTCGGCGAGGATCAGATAGAGCTTCTTCCGGGCCTCGTTGATGACCTCGACCGCCTTGCCCCGCTGCTCGGGACTGCCGGCCTTCCAGACCTGCCCGAAGGCCTCCATCAGCCCCCATCCCGCCTGGCGGATCTCGTTGACGCTCTCCCAGTCGACGCCGCGACCGGCCTCCTCCCACGGCGCGTCCGGCCCGGCCTCGGCCTCGGCGCGGCCCGCGTCGGTGAGGGTGAACAGCTTCTTGCCGCCCTCGCTCGCGCTGGTGATCAGCCCCTCGTCCTCCAGCAGCTGGAGCGTGGGGTAGACCGATCCGGGGCTGGGCTTCCACGCCCCGCCGCTGCGCTCGCCGATCTCCTGGATCATCTCGTACCCGTGCATCGGGCGATCCGTGAGCAGCGCCAGGATCGAGGCCCGCACATCACCGCGCCTGGCCCGCCCCCGGCCTCCACCGCGCCCCCTGGGCGGCCCACCCCCGAAGGGCCCCCCGAACGGCGGCCCGAACGCCCCGAAGGCACGGCGCGCCTGATGTCCGGGCCCGCAGTGACCGTGCTCGTGCTCATGTCCCTGTGTACGCATCGTTGAGCTTCCTTTCATCATCGATCCGTCGCGATACCTCAACGATATATCGGAATGCATCAGAACACCATGCCCACCCTCGCCCGACGCGCGACCTGTGACAGCGATCGTTGATCGGTTGCCAGGGAGAGTTGATCAAAGCGTGTTTGTGTCAGCTCAGAGCGACTGCACGGCTGTTTGTGTCAGCTCAGGCTGACCATTGCGTGTTTGACCTGTATCGGTGAAGGTTGATCGCCTCGGTGCCGACGGTCTGGGACCGTGATCGATCGCCTGCCAGGTCGTTCTCTAGAAGCCGATCACCTGGAGGCTGCCTGTCGGCGAGCGTGGCGGCGACTTCGCTGATTGGCCAGCCGTCGTCAGCGACGAGTCGAGCGACTTTCAGCCGGCGGCGCGGGGTGAGGGCCGCGTTCGAATGCGATATTTCTGAGCTCCCAGACAGGCTGAAAGGCCGGCCATGGTGTGTGGCCGGCCCTTCAGCTTGGAGATATGCGGGGAGGGATAGTGCAGGTCAGTCGACCGGGGAGACTCGGATGAGGTTGCCGTCAGGGTCCGTAATCACGAACGTGCGGCCGAAGACAGCATCATGCGGCTCCTGCACAACGTGGACCCCCTTCGAGGCCCACCTCGTGAAGATCTCGTCAATCACCTGCGATGGCCCCGGCACCATGAGTCCGATCTCTGCCGTACGAGGGAGGCTCGGGACCGCGTGCTCGCTGTAGCCCGTCCACAGTGCGAACAGGACACCGGGGGCAGCTTCGAAGGCTACGTAGTGGGGACTGGTGAAGGTCGGTTCGATCTCGAACAGGTCGCTGTAGAAGGCGGTGGCGGCCTCGGCGTCGCGGACGCCGATCAGGAACAGGTTCGGTGCGGGCATGGAGTGCTCCTCAGCTCGTTGATTTCTCGGTCCAGCACCCAATGGATCACCCAATCGCGACGGAACCTGTCACCTTTTCTGAGAACATGGGCAAGCATGAAGGCTTCAAGACTCCTGCATCTCCTGCTGCTCCTGCAGACCCGTCAGCGGCTCACTACTACGGAGCTCGCCGCGCGTCTTGAGGTGTCCCGGCGGACTGTGCTGCGGGACGTCGAGGCGCTATCGACAGCGGGCGTGCCCGTCTATGCCGAACGTGGGCGGAACGGCGGGATCGTCCTGCTCTCCAGTGCACGGCTCAGCGCATCCCATCTGGAACCACCAGAACTGGAGGCCCTGTCCGTGGCCGGCTTGGACAGCGCACTACGTGAGCGAATGGGCCTAACTGCGGTGTGGGAGTCGGCCGAGCGCAAGATCGCCGCCCGCCAGGCTGCAGCACCTGAGTCGCCGAGCCCGCTGCGGCTGGCTGACCTTGTGCTTGTCGACAGCACCGCGTGGTTCGCTGCCCCCGAGGCAGCGGTCG
Source organism: Streptomyces sp. NPDC057638 (assembly GCF_042800315.1). Classification (NCBI taxonomy): domain Bacteria; kingdom Bacillati; phylum Actinomycetota; class Actinomycetes; order Kitasatosporales; family Streptomycetaceae; genus Streptomyces; species Streptomyces sp. NPDC057638. Next base: position 3,626 of record NZ_JBHVHF010000412.1, on the reverse strand, counting down.
AAGTATCGGATCTGGCCTCGACCCTGCGACACCGGCGACGCCTTCGAATCCTGTACCGGCGCAGCGCCGAGAGCCAGGCCTCGACACGGGTGGTCGACCCGTACGGGATCGTGGCCAAATCAGGTCGCTGGTATCTCGTCGCCGATGACCAGGGCGACAGCCGACTGCTCGCTCTGGAACGACTGTCGGCCTTCGAACAGCTAGACGCACCAGCCGTGCTCCAACCAGGCGAAACCCTCCGCACCAGATGGGCCGTGTTGAAGAAACGCACTGAGGAGCAAGATCGCGTGAGGGTGACCATCCGCCTGCCGGAAAAGGGTCTCGACCTGGCGCGACGCATCCTCGGCACCCGCATCCACCATGTCTCCGACGCGGAAAAAGGCTCGTGCGTCGTCGTCGTGCGCTACCCCGACATCGAGTCGGTGCGTCAGCTTCTTCAGTTCGGCGACCACATCGAGGTGCTCGCCCCTGAGACGGCCCGCGCACGCATCAGTCAGCTCGCCAGGGACCTGGCTGACAGTCACTCAACCCCCGCATCGTGATTGCCGATCAGGTCCCCTGTTCTCAATCAACGTGCCCGGTCAGTACATCTAGCCACGTTCAAAGCACGGCCTGACTTCGTCGCGGCTGCTCAGGCCAGCCACGGGACAACCGATAGCACTTACGCGAGCACCATCGCCGAGTCCAGCCGTCCTTGCGGCGGTCAATGGGTTTCTGGCACCGGCCGCAGGACACCGGCCCGAAGAAGATGGATGGGTCAGCACCCCCAGACGACCATGTGCGGCAACGGCGGCTGCACCAACGGCGAGGGGGATCGGCGGGCGACTTCGCTTCTATCGGGATGCCGCAGAACACGCATGTCCTCGAAGGCAGGGGAAGCCCGTCCCTCTCGATCAGCAGGTCCCAGCGGGAGACCTGCAGTTCGCATGTCTCCGAGCAGGTGCGCTTGGCGATGTGAGGGGTCGGCGGCACGGGGCCTTCGCAAGCGGCGCGATCGCGGAATGGCTACCGGTCAGCCGCGTCCTCTTCGCGGGAACGACGTTCGATGTAGGCCGCTCTGCGGCAGGCAGAGGAACAGAGCCGGTGACGTTGACCGAACTGGATCATCATCGGCTGCCGGCAGATTCGGCAGGGTTCCATGACTGGATGCTTCTGGGGGACGCGGCATCGAGTCGAGCAGTAAACGGGCATGACGCCGAACGTGCGGGTGACGGCGGCAATCCGTGCCCACGTTGGACGGCCCTGACATCTGGGCGGTCCTGCGAGGAAGCGCCGCAGGTAGGCGGGCGGAAGGCAGTTGGCGCGGGCGAGGCGGGCGACGAAGGGGTAGCAGCCTTCAGTGGCAATCGATCAGCGATCACTGGCACAGGTCACCTGCCCCCGTCCCCTACGGGTCGCCCCCGCCCCAGGTGATCCGGCTCGACGCGCTCCTCGTCGCGGATGCTCGGGCCATGGGCGCCACCCTTGTCACGCGAGACCGCATCCGGCATCCCGGGAACCCGTCGCGCGGTACACGCTCATACGATGGGCCGATGACGTTGATCAAGAAGTTCCAGGTGACCTTCGACTGCGCGGAACCCGAGCGCCTCGCTCGCTTCTGGTGCGAGGTACTGGGGTACGTCGTCCCGCCGCCGCCGGACGGCTTCGCCACCTGGGACGACTACACGGACGCGCAGCCACCCGAGCGACGGGACGCCTGGTTCGCCTGCGTCGATCCCTCAGGTGTGGGCCCACGGCTGTACTTCCAGCGCGTTCCCGAGGGGAAGGCCGCCAAGAACCGGGTGCATCTCGATGTGCGGGTCGGCACCGGGCTCGTGGGCGAGGAGCGCCTCGCCGCGCTGGAGGCCGAACGCGCGCGGCTGGTCCCGCTGGGCGCGGTACACGTGCGAACGCTGTACGACGGCGTGGACGCGTGCATACCGATGCTGGACATCGAGGGCAACGAGTTCTGTATCGACTGAGGGCCGCGCACGTGTCCCGGTTCCGTCCGCCCGCTGTGAGCGGTACCGGCCGGCGGCCTTGAGCGCACTCGTTCCCGGGCGTACGGAGCGGGCGGCCACGCGACGGCCCGGCAGCTCTACGGGGGTGAGGTCTTCCACGCCCCGAGCACGGCGTCGCACCGGAACACGGGACAGGGGCGCGCCGGGGTCGCGGTCCGTCCTCAGCGTCGCTGTCAGTGCCGGGTGACAGGCTTCTCCCATGAGTTACGACCTTGCTGTCTGGGAAGGCGAGCGGCCCGCGGATGACGCCGCCGCGGGCCGGCGCTTCGCCGAGCTGTATGACACGTACATGGACTCGGACGGGCCCGGCGTGGCCCCGACCGAGCGGATCACGGCCTTTGTCGCCGCGCTCCTGGAGCGCTGGCCCGATCTCACCGAGGACGAGGACGACATATCACCCTGGTCGTCCGGTCCGCTGATCTCCGAGGCGAGCGGTCCCCTGATCTACTTCCCGATGCGCTGGAGCATGGTGGAGGAGGCGTCCGTCTACGTGGCGGGGGTGGCGTCGTCGATGGGTCTCACCTGCTACGACCCGCAGTCGCAGTGTCTCTGGCCCCGATGACCACGAGGCCGTGGCGACACCGGCGCCCGACGACCCCCCGCTGAGGCCAACCGGCACGGCGGAGACGCCCCCGGCTCCCGTGACCGATCCGCTCCACGCCCCGGGTGACGGGGTCGGCGCGGGTCTGGGCCGCGCCCCGCCCGGACCAGGCCGGACCAGGCCAGGCCAGGCCAGGAAGGAGCGATTGGCCTTGGCCAGGCCCGTACCCACGGCCCTACCGTCACTCCATGCGCATCCGAATCGTCGACGCCTTCGCCGCGGCCCCCTTCACCGGCAACCCCGCCGGGGTCCTCCTCCTCGACACGCCCCACTTCCCCTCGGACGACTGGCTCCAGCACGTCGCCGCCGAGGTGAACCTCTCCGAGACCGCCTTCGCCCACCCGCTGCCCGCCGGGGGCGGGGCCGACTGGGCGCTGCGCTGGTTCACCCCCGTGACCGAGGTCGATATGTGCGGGCACGCCACGCTCGCCACCGCCCATGTGCTGCACACGACCGGAACCGCCAGCGGAACGGTCCGCTTCACCGCGCGCTGCGGCACGCTCACCACCACGGCCCACGAGGACGGCACCCTCACCCTGGACTTCCCGACCGCGCCGCTCAGCCCGGCCCCGGTACCCGAGGGGGTCGCCGGGGCGCTCGGCGCTCCCGTGCTCTCGGCCCATGGCACCGGCCCGCTGGGCGATCTGCTGCTCGAACTGGCCGACGAGACGACCGTACGGGGGCTGACCCCGGACTTCCGGGGCCTGCTCGCCCATGCCCGGCGCGGTGTCGTGGTGACGGCGGCGGCCGATCCCGGCGCGGAGTACGACTTCGTCTCCCGCGGCTTCTTCCCGAGTGTCGGTCTCGACGAGGACCCGGTGACGGGGAGCGCGCACACCGCGCTCGCCCCGTTCTGGTCGGCCCGGCTGGGCCGGGACGAGCTGACCGGGCTTCAGGCGTCCGCGCGGTCGGGCCTGGTCCGCACGGCCCTGCGCGGCGACCGGACCCTGCTGACCGGCACGGCGGTGACGGTCATCGACGGCGAACTGCTGGCGACCGTCTGAGACGGCGGATGACCGTACGCC
>NZ_JBHVHF010000411.1:0-5648 GCF_042800315.1 Streptomyces sp. NPDC057638 | reverse complement strand
CGTCACCGGCGCGGGAGAGATCGGCGCCCAGCAGGCCCTGCTGGGCGCCGCCGCCATAGCCCCGGGGGATGACATAGGCGTGGGAGGTGCCGAGTTCGCCCTGGACCTCCCAGAGCAGATCCACCAGGTCATCATGGGTGGCGACCCGGTCGAGCAGCGGACGGTAACGCTCCAGGACGCCGTCCCAGTCGACGCCGGAGAGGTCCTCGCGCCAGAAGTTGTCCCGCATCAGCCGCCCGGCCTCGTCATACATCTGACGCCACTCGGCGGCGGGGTCGAGACGCTGGCGCACCCGGGAGAGATCGACGGCGATATGGGTGTCGCCGTCCTCCTCGCGGGCGGCGCGGCGGTCGCTGGGGACCACCCTCAGCTCGCCGTCGGTCAGCAGCAGGACCCGCTTGCCGTCGCCGCTGACGGAGAACGAACCGGCGTTGGAGGAGAGTTCCTCACCGCGCTGACGCACCAGGTCATACCGCTCCAGCGCGGTCCGGGGCCCGGGGTCGTCGGGCGTCGCCCGGGTCGCGCCGAGCGCCCCCCGCAGCGGGTGGCGCAGCCACAGCAGCCCGTCCTTGGCGGCCCGCAGGGTGGAGTAACTGGCGGCCTCCACGGGGAAGGGCACGATCCGGTCGGCGAGCCCGTCGAGGTCGATCCGGGTGGCGGAGACCCTGTTGTCGCTCTCGCCCTCCTCCCCTGATCCCGTCTCCCCGTTCTCTCCGTTCTCCCCGCTCTCTCCGCTCTCTTCGTCCTCTCCGGAGTCTTTCTCCTTGTCGGGTTCGAAGGGCCGGCCGTGGCGCTGGGGTCCGAACGGTGAGGGCGTGGTGGCCGCCAGGGTGATCAGATGCGGACGGCAGCCGCCGACGAAGGCGAGGTCGAAGACATGGGTGTCGTAGACGGGGTCGAAGGCCCGCTCGGAGAGGAACGCCAGATGCTTCCCGTCGAGGGTGAAGGCGGGCTGGAAGTCCCGGAAGCGCAGCGGGGTGGCCTCGGCGACGGTCAGGTCGGCGGTGCCCGCCAGCTTGAGCTGGCGCAGCGGGGCGGGCCCGGCGTGCGACCAGGCGAGCCAGGCCGAGTCGGGGGAGAAGACCAGCCCGGTGGCCTCGCCGTCCTCGCTGCGGTCGACCTCCCGTACCTCGCCGGAGCCGCGGTCCACCAGCAGCACCCGCCCGTCATGGGAGGCGACGGCGGCAGCGGAGCCATCGGGCGCGACGGCCAGGCCACGGACCCGGCCGAGCCGTCCGGCGCCGAGCCGGCGCGGGGTGGCCCCGGCGGGAGTGCCGGTGGCGGTCGCGAACTCCAGGGCGTCCTGCCCCTCGGCGTCGGTCACCCAGACGACATGCTCCTCGCCGTCGACGCGGAAGGTACGGGGGGTACGGGCGCGCACCCCGGGTTCCACGGCGAGCGCCCGCGCGGGTCCGTCGCGGTGGGTGACCCAGTGGATGCCTCCCCGGATCTCGACGGCGCTGCCCCGCCCGGTGTGGTCGGGCGCGGCGGAGCCGAGGTGGTGGGCCGCGCGCAGCGTACGGGGGCGCAGATCGGTCCGCTGTCCGCCGAGCCGGATGTCGAGCCGCCGCGGCTCGGAGCCGCCGCGCCGGCCGAGATCGCTGAGGTCATCGCGCTCGCCGAGATCGCCGCGCTCGCCGAGATCGCCGCGCTCGCCGAGGTCGCCGAGGTCGCTGAGGTCGTCGAGGAGCCACAGCTCCCCGGCGCTGGCATAGACCACGCGCCGTCCGTCGGTGGCGGCGTGCCGGGCGTAGAAGCCGTCGAGCGGGGTGTGGCGCCGCAGGCCGGTGCCGTCGGGGAGAGAGGAGTAGAGGGCGCCGGTGCCCTCGTGGTCGGAGAGGAAGGCGACCCGTCCACCGGCCTGGAGGGGGTACTCGATATTGCCGTCGAGTTCCTCGTGGAACCGTACGAAGCCGTCACCGTCGCCCCGGTCGATCCAGAGCCGCCCGGCGGCCCCGCCCCGGTACCGCTTCCAGGCGGCGGCCTCCCGCCCCATGGTGACGGAGGCGAGCACGGTGCCCGCCTCCCCCTGGGCGACATGCCCGACCTGTCCGTAGGGCAGCGCCTCCCCCGGCCCGCCGTCCAGCGGGACGGCCCAGGCCCAGGTGCGCCGGGGGCTGGGCTGGCCCTGGGCGGAGATGGCGAGGACCCGGCCGTCGGGTGTCCACCCGCGTACGGAGGTCCGGAAGCACCCCCAGTACGTCAGCCGTTCCGCGCCACCACCGTCCACCGGCGCCACATGCACCTCTGGCACCCCGTCGCGCCGCGAGGTCCACGCGACCCGTTCGCCGTCGGGGGAGATCCGTGGGTGGTCCACCGGCATGTTGTCGTTGCTGACCCGCCAGGCACGGGAACCGTCGAGAGGAGCGACCCAGACGTCGTCCTCTGCGACGAAGGCGACCAACTCGCCCTGTATATGCGGATACCGAAGGTAGGCAGTCTGCGTCACAGGGTCACCCTAGGCAGCGCCAGGACGGCGTGGCCACGCCTTTGGGGGATCAATGGGCAGCCGGTTGAACCGAGTTGGGGACGGAGTGGCCCGGCCCCTCAGCCCCGCCCCGCCGGTCTCAGCGCGCCCCCTCCGTCATCCGCACCGTCTCCGTCACGGTCACGGTCGCCCGTCCGGGCTGGCGCCGCCGCTCCCGCTCGCGCGCCTTCTCCCGCTCCCGCTCCCGCTCGCCGTAGGCCGGGGGCACATACGTCGGGGCCGTGAAGCGAGGCGAGGCCGGTCTGCGGTCACAGTCCCCGAGGAAGGTGGCCTTGAAGGCCACCTTGCCGCTGACCCTGGCCGTGAGATCGCCCCGCACACAGGTGCCCGAACGTTCCTCCGTGACCCGCCCACTGAGAGTGATCGACCGGTCGGACGCCGTCTCACCCTCGCACGAGACCGTCGCGTACCCCGGCTTGGCCGAGGGAGTACGGCCGTCGCGCGGCCGGTCCACCTCCCCCGTACAACTGAACCACTTGACCTTGATCCCCAGGCGCTCCAGGGCCTGGGTCGCGGTCCGGTCGGTCGTCACGGAGACCGCTCCGGGGGTGAGCCCCGTCGTCGCCGGCTCACACGCCGTCAGACCGGTGACCGCGAGCCCGGCCACCGCCACGGCGCACAGCCGTACCCTGCTTCTCTCGCCGTTCATGGACGGCAGCGTGGCACTCTCCGCCGTACGGGGAAAGGGCGCTATGCGGACACCCACCCGGATGGCCGCCGCGAGCACCCCGCGCCGTCAGGACCAGCGGCCCGTACGCCCCAGCAGCAGCGCCGCACCGGCCGTTCCCGCCGTCGACGTCCGCAGGACCGTATGGCCGAGACGGTACGGAAGCGCTCCCGCCGCCTCGAAGGCCGCCAGCTCCTCCGGGGAGACCCCGCCCTCCGGTCCGACCACCAGCACGATCGAACCCTCGGCGGGCAGTTCGGCGGTGGCCAGCGGCCGGTCGCCCACCTCATGCAGCACGGCCGCGAAGTCGGCCCCGGCCAGCAGCTCGGCGACCTGACGGGTGGTGGCGGCCTCGGCGACCTCCGGAAAGCGCAGCCGACGCGACTGCTTGCCCGCCTCCCGGGCCGTGGCACGCCACTTCGCGAGCGACTTGGCACCCCGCTCACCACGCCACTGCGTGATACAGCGCGCCGCCGACCAGGGCACCACCGCGTCGACACCGGTCTCGGTCATCGTCTCGACGGCGAGTTCACCCCGGTCCCCCTTGGGCAGCGCCTGCACCACCGTGATCCGGGGGCTGGGCTCCTCCTCCGTCAGGGCGTCGGCGACCGTGACGAAGAGCCGGTCCTTGCCCTCGGTCCGCGTCACCGTCCCGGCGGCACCGCGACCCCGGCCATCGGTGAGGACGATCTCCTCACCGCTCTGGAGCCTGCGGACGGAGACGGCGTGCCGCCCCTCGGAGCCGTCCAGGAGCACCTCGGCACCCGGCTGAACCCCCTGGAGCACGTCGACGAGGAAGACGGGCGCGGTCACCGCGCCTCCCCGGCCGCCGCGAGCTTGGCCTGGGCGCCCTGGAGCTCGGCCATCAGCACCTCCACCAGATCGGCGGCGGGCATCTGCCGCGCCAGCCGGTGCCCCTGACCCGCCCACAGGGCCATCGCCTGCGGATCCCCGGCCTTCGCCGCCGCCTTGCGCAGCCCGCTGGTCAGATAGTGCACCTGCGGATAGGCGGCGGGCGCGTACGGCCCGTGCTCCCGCATAAAACGGTTCACCAGCCCACGAGCGGGCCGACCCGAGAAGGCGCGGGTGAGCTCCGTACGGACGAAGAGGGGATCGGTCAGCGCCCGCTTGTGCAGCTCATGGGCGCCGGACTCCGGACACGGCAGGAAAGCCGTACCGAGCTGGGCGGCGTCCGCCCCCGCCGCGAGGGCGGCGGCGACCTGCGTACCGCGCATCAACCCCCCGGCGGCGATCAGCGGAAGATCCACGGCCTCACGGACCAGCCCCAGCAGGGAGAGCAGCCCCAGCCCCGCCCCCTCGGCATCCGGGTCATCCCGGTGAGTGCCCTGATGGCCCCCGGCCTCGACACCCTGCACACACAGCGCGTCCGCCCCGGCACGCTCGGCGGCGACAGCCTCGTCCACACAGGTGACGGTGACGACGGTGGCCGTACCGACCCGGGCGAAAGAACCGAGCACCTCGGCACTGGGACACCCGAAGGTGAAGGAGACGACGGGCACCGGATCATCCCGCAGAATGGCCAGCTTGGCCTCATAACCGTCATCGTGACTCGAATCGGGATCACCCAGCGGCGTCTCATACCAAGCCGCCTCACCCGCGAGCTGATGCTGGTAGACCGCGAGGGCACCAGCATCGGCGGTACGGGGCTGCGGCATGAAGACATTGACCCCGAAGGGCCGGGAGGTCAGGCTCCGGATCTGCTTGACCTCCTGATACATCCCATCGGCCGTCTTGTACCCGGCGGCGAGAAAACCCAGGCCGCCGGCATCGGAGACGGCGGCGGCGAGCTGCGGCCGCGAGGCGCCACCGGCCATGGGCGCCTGGACGAGGGGATACCGCCAGAGATCGGTCAACACGGAGGACATACCTGCATCATGCCCTGTGTTTTTGCGGTTCTTCGCCTCCGGGGCGCTCTAGTCGAGATTCTCGCGTCCGACGTGCTCGATCGCTCGTTCCTCGCGATCTCCGCGCGACGGCCACGAGAACTCGACGCGCCCCTTTGGCTCAGAACCGACCTCGGGTAGGTCGAGTCCTCACACGGAGCTACTCACCCGCAGAGCACCTTGAGCGAATCCGGTGGCGAAGCTCCCACGGGGATCCGAGTGGCGGGCGGCCATCGAAAAGTCGACAACGGTCAGGGTCACACGGACCGTCACCACCGCAGCCGGGGGTCAGGGGGCACGTTCGGGGGGTGCAGGGTCGCCCCCGCAGGGAGGGGCGGGACAGCCAGGTCTCACGGGACAGAGGGGCCTCATCCGCCGCTCACGAGGAGGTGAGCCCGGAGGCCGCCGAACCCCGCAGAGAGAAGACAGCGGCAGCGACAGATCACCGAGCCGCACCGCCACAGCGACGGAACCACGGACCCACCGGGCCCCACCAGGAGGCCCCACCGCGACAGCCCGGCGCCCGGTCACACCGCGCGAGCCGACGCGCCCGCGCCCGTGGGCCCCGGCGAAACCACCGGGCCCCACG
>NZ_JBHVHF010000410.1:0-5650 GCF_042800315.1 Streptomyces sp. NPDC057638 | reverse complement strand
GCGCCGGGGCGCGCGATCCCGCTCGCGCGTCACAGCGGGCCTCGTCCAGGCGACCGGCCCGGGACGTTACCGGGCCGGCGACCGGACGCGTGGGACGGCGGGGGGACCGCGTCACAGGGCCCCATCCGACGGAGGCCGGGCCGCGCCGCGGCCCTCGTCCGACGGGCCAGCGCCGACGGGCCAGCCGACGGGTCAGGGCCGATGAGGCCGGGCCGACGGCCTCAGCCCGAGGGGCCCGGCGCGGGGACCGGCCCCTCCCCCGTGTCCGCGCCGGTCTAGAGACCGACCTCCTGCATCAGCATGCCGACCTCGGTGTTGCTCAGCCGCCGCAGCCAGCCCGACTTCTGGTCGCCGAGCCCGATCGGCCCGAACGCGGTCCGGACGAGCTTGTCCACCGGGAACCCGGCCTCCGCCAGCATGCGGCGCACGATGTGCTTGCGGCCCTCGTGCAGGGTGACCTCGACCAGGTAGTTCTTGCCGGTGTTCTCGACCACCCGGAAGTGGTCGGCGCGGGCGTACCCGTCCTCCAGCGGAATGCCGTCCTTCAGCCGCTTGCCCAGATCGCGCGGAAGGGGCCCCTGGATGGCGGCGAGGTAGGTCTTCTTCACCCCGTACCGCGGGTGGGTCAGCCGGTGCGCCAGCTCGCCGTGGTTGGTGAGCAGGATGATGCCCTCGGTCTCGGTGTCGAGCCGCCCCACGTGGAAGAGCCGGGTCTCCCGGTTGGTGACGTAGTCGCCGAGGCACTGGCGGCCGTCGGGGTCCTCCATGGTGGAGACGACACCGGCGGGCTTGTTGAGCGCGAAGAAGAGGTACGACTGCGTGGCGACGGTCAGTCCGTCGACCTTGATCTCGTCCTTCTCGGGGTCGACCCGCAGCCCCTGCTCGGTGACGATCCGGCCGTTGACCTCGACCCTGGCCTGCTCGATCAGCTCCTCACAGGCGCGGCGGGAGCCCATACCGGCCCGTGCCAGCACCTTCTGGAGACGCTCGCCCTCCTGCTCGGCGCCCGGGAAGGTCTTGGGGGTCTTGATCTCGGGCTTGTTCGCGTACCGCTCGCGGTTGCGCTCCTCGGTCCGGGTCTCGTACTCCCGCGAGCGCGCCGGGGCGGTCCGGCCGCCACCGCGCGGGGACTGCTTCGGGCCGCCCTTGGCGCCGCCCCGGGCGGAGTCGCCCCGGCCGGTGCGCGGGGCGCCGGGAGCGCCGCCCCGGCCGTCCTGGCGCCGCTCCGAGCGGCCCGAGCCACCACCCTGAGACGGACGGCCCGAGCCACCACCCTGGGACGGACGGCCGGAGCCACCGCCTTGAGAGGACCCGCCCACGTCGTAGCGGCGCTCCTCGGGGCGCGGCTTGCCCGCGCGCTTGTTCCGGTCGCCGTCGCGCTGTCCCTGGCCCTTGGGCCGCGAGCCACCCGCGCCGGCGCCCCGGTAGTCGCCACGCCCGCCGCTGTTCCTGCCGCTGCTTCGCATCAAAAGTCCGTGAGTCCGTCAGTCCGTAGTCGGTTGGTGGTCTGCTGTGTCCGGATCCGGAGCGTCCGGATCGAACGACGGGACCCCTTCCCGTGTCTCGGCCTCGATCGCCTCGGCCTCGGGGAGGAAGGGCGCCAGCTCCGGCAGCTCGTCCAGGCCACGCAGGCCCATCCGCTCCAGGAAGTAGTTCGTCGTCCCGTACAGGATCGCACCTGTTTCGGGTTCCGTGCCCGCCTCCTCCACCAGACCGCGCTGGAGCAGGGTGCGCATGACCCCGTCGCAGTTCACCCCGCGTACGGCGGAGACCCGGGAGCGGCTGACCGGCTGGCGGTAGGCGACGACCGCCAGGGTCTCCAGGGCGGCCTGGGTGAGCCGGGCCTGCTGGCCGTCGAGGACGAACCGCTCCACGGCGGCGGCGTGCTCGGGACGCGCGTAGAACCGCCAGCCGCCCGCCACGAGCCGCAGCTCGAAGCCCCGGCCCTGGACGGTGTACTCGTCGGCCAGCTCCCGCACGGCGTCCGCCACGGCCCGGCGCGGCTCCTCCAGGACCTTGGCGAGGTGGTCCTCGGTCACCGGTTCGTCGATGACCATCAGGACGGCTTCGAGGGCGGGCTTGAGATCGCTCACGCCGTCTCCTCCGTGGTGTCGGGCTCAGGGGTGGGTTCGGGGGCGCCGGAGGCACCGGGGGCGGCGGCCGGATCGGGGGGCCGGTCGAACTCGTCGGTGACGCTCGCGCCGCCGTCACCGACGGTCCACACGACGGTCAGCTCACCGAGGGCCTCCTCCTGGTCCAGGGCCACGGCCCGGTCCCGGTACAGCTCCAGCAGCGCCAGGAAGCGCGCCACCACGGTGAGCGTCTCGCCCGCCACGTCCGCCACCAGCTCACGGAAGCTCGCCCGCCCCCGCTCCCGCAGCAGCGCGACGACGACCTCCCCCTGTTCCCGCACGCTGACCAGGGGCGCGTGGATGTGATCCACGGAGAGCTGCGGCTTGGGCCGGGGCTGGGCCGCCTTCACCGCGAGCCGCGCGAACCCCTCCGCGCCGACGCTGATGACGACGTCCGGGAGCAGCTCGGCGTGGTGCGGCTCCAGGCCGACGGTACGGGGGTGGCGCCGCCCCTCCGTCTCCAGCCGGTCGCTGAGGATCGCCGCGATCTGCTTGTACGCGCGGTACTGGAGCAGCCGCGCGAAGAGCAGGTCCCGGGCCTCGAGCAGCTCCAGGTCGGCCTCGTCCTCGATGTCGGCGGCGGGCAGCAGCCGGGCGGCCTTGAGGTCCAGCAGGGTGGCGGCGACGACGAGGAACTCGGTCGTCTCGTCCAGTTCCCAGTCGTCGCCGAGGGCACGGAGATGGGCGATGAACTCGTCGGTGACCTTCGAGAGCGCGACCTCGGTCACATCGAGCTTGTGCCGGGAGATCAGCTGGAGCAGCAGATCGAAGGGGCCCTCGAAGTTGGCCAGCCGGACGGTGAAGCGGCCGTCGTCGGCGGGGGACGCCCCGCCGGGACCGGACTCGGGCACGCGTCCGGCCGTGCGCCCGGGACCAGGCGGGTGCTCAGAGCCAGGCGCGTGCTCAGGATCGGGCGCGTGCCCGGCCTCGGGCGCGCCCCTGGTCCCCGGCTCCGGCCCGGATCCGTCCCGCGCCCGGGATCCGACGCCGACAACGGACTCCGGCTCCGGCCCTGACTCGGACTCGGCGTCCGGTACGGGCCCGGTCGCGCTCCCGGGATCCGGCGCGGGTCCGGCCGCCTCCTCAGCTCCGGGTCCACGGTCCGGCCCTGCGGCGCCCCCGGCACCGGCCCGCTCGATCTCGGCGGAACCATCGGGGTCAGCGGGCCGCTCCGGAGCCACGGCCGCGGACCGGACCGATGGCCGCTCGCCCGCTCCGGCGCGTACCTCCTCCGGCTCCCGTGGAACGCGTCGCTCCAAGGTGGCCGATGCCACGGGCTCCGGCTCGGGCGGCACCTCCCGTACCCGCGGGGCCTCCGGCTCCCGACGTACGGAAGTACCGGAAGCACCCGAAGTGCCCGACGCCCCCGGCGAACCCGGCCCCCGGCCCAGGACGCGGCGCGGTGGGCGGGGAGGGTCGATCGGGGGCATAGCGGTCCAAACCAGAGCGGGAGCACACAAAGAGATGCGGCGGTAGCGCGCAGGCTACCGTCAGCGGCCCCGCAGACGGCGCACGAGGATGCTCGCGTCGCCGCGCTGTTCCAGATCGGCGAGGACGACCGCGACGGCCTCCCGGACGATCCGGCCGCGGTCGACGGCGAGACCGTGCTCACCGCGCAGCACCAGCCGCGCGTGCTCCAGATCCATCAGCTCCTCGGCGGAGACATAGACCGTGATCTTCTCGTCATGGCGTTCACGCCCGCTGGGGCGGCGGTTGGCGCCTCGCTTGGTGCGCCGCGCCGGGGCCGTCGTCGCCTCCTGGGGGGCCTGGGAGCGCCGGGCCCTGGGGACGGAGCCCGAGGTGGCCGCGGGGGGCTCCTCGGGCCGACCACGGGTCTCTGCGGGCTCCTCCAGCGCGGGCGGCGCGTCGGCGGCCGCCCCCTCGGGCCCTTCCAGCGGATCGCTCTCGCCCGCCGGGGCCGGGATCCTCGCGTCCCCGTTCGCTCCCCGGCGCGGCGAGGACGGCTGGAGCGCCATCCCCCCGGTCGTACGGAACAGTTCGTCGGCCCCGGGCAGACTCACTCGGCGTGACACCGGGCGAGCACCTCCCTGGCGAGCTGGCGGTAGGCGGCTGCGCCGACCGAGTTGGAGGCGTATGTGGTGATGGGTTCACCCGCCACCGTGGTCTCGGGGAAGCGGACGGTACGGCCGATCACCGTGTGGTACACGTGATCGTCGAACGCCTCCACCACCCGCGCCAGGACCTCACGGCTGTGCACGGTGCGCGAGTCGTACATGGTGGCGAGGATGCCGTCGAGCTCCAGGTCGGGGTTGAGCCGCTCCTGGACCTTCTCGATGGTCTCGGTCAGCAGCGCGACACCGCGCAGGGCGAAGAACTCGCACTCCAGCGGCACGATCACCTTGTGGGCCGCGGTGAGGGCGTTGACCGTGAGCAGTCCGAGCGAGGGCTGACAGTCGATCACGATGTAGTCGTAGTCGCCCAGCAGCGGCTTGAGCGCCCGCTGGAGCGTCGACTCGCGCGCGACCTCGGAGACGAGCTGCACCTCGGCGGCGGAGAGGTCGATGTTGCTCGGCAGCAGGTCCATGTTGGGCACGGCCGTCTTCAGCAGCACCTCGTCCGCCGACATGCCCCGCTCCATGAGCAGGTTGTAGACCGTCAGGTCCAGTTCCATCGGATTGACGCCGAGGCCGACGGAGAGGGCGCCCTGCGGGTCGAAGTCGACGAGCAGGACCCGCCGTCCGTACTCGGCGAGCGCGGCCCCCAGGTTGATGGTCGACGTGGTCTTGCCGACGCCGCCCTTCTGGTTGCACATCGCGATGATCTTCGCGGGGCCGTGGTCGGTCAGCGGGCCCGGGATCGGGAAGTACGGCAGGGGCCGCCCGGTGGGCCCGATCCGCTCGCGGCGCTGGCGCGCGGCGTCGGGGGCCAGGGTGGCCGCGTACTCGGGGTCCGGCTCGTACTCGGCGTCGGGGTCGTAGAAGTGACCCTCGGGGATGTCCTCGTAGGCGGCGAGGTGGGTGGACTCTCGGCCACTCTCGTTGCCGGCCGTGGCGTTCACGTGTAGGCCGTCCGTCATCTTCATCGTGTGGGCTGTCGTCATGTGCGGGGTGTCCTGGCGCGTCGTGAAGCTCGGGACGGCGATGGAGCCGACACCCCCTGGCCCGGCGGACGGACCGGGGCCCCACGCGGGCGCTCCGATGTGACCACCCCCGGGAGTAATTGTCGACTCATTCACAAGTCGTCTTACCTCCTTGGACGTGACCAGGACTTTATCGATAGGTCAGCGTGGCACCATGCCGACGGTTGGCGACTCTATGGCGTGTCACCGCTCCGCAGCAACACAATCCACCGGACCCGGCCCGATGTGTCGGCAACGGAACACCCGTCTGTCAAGGGTGCGCGGCCGTTCATGCGCGACGTGGCGCGGGGAGTTTCCGGGTGGGCGAATCGGCTGAAGGGTTACGTTCACGGCGAGTTGGGCCACCGGCCGCCGACCGGACACGCCAACGGCCGGACCTTGCGCGGCAAGATCCGGCCGTTGGCTCGTTGTTGACGCC
>NZ_JBHVHF010000409.1:0-5672 GCF_042800315.1 Streptomyces sp. NPDC057638 | reverse complement strand
ACCGGGAAACCGGACACCGCGTCCCGGCCCTCGGCGAGCAACCGCCAGAAACCCTCCGGGTCGCTCACCCCACCCGGCAGCCGCAGCCCCATACCCACGATCACGACCGGGTCATCGGTCTCGGCCACGGTGGTGGAACCCTGGGTGGCCACGGGATCGGCTCCAGCCTCGGGCCCGGCGAGCAGGGTGACAAGGTGGGCGGCGAGCACACCCGGGTTCGGATGGTCGAAGACCAGGGTCGGCGGGAGGGCGAGCCCGGTCCGCGCGGCGAGCCGGTTGCGCAGCTCGACCGCCGTCAGCGATTCGAACCCGGCGTCGCGGAAGGCCCGGTCCGTGTCGATCGCGGACTCACGGGTGCCGAGGGTGGCGGCGGCCTCGCGCCGCACCAGGTCGGTCAGGGCGGCGAGGGCCTTGCGGGGGTCGGTCCCGGCCAGGAGCGTCTCCGCCGGGAGCGCCGCGCCCGCCGCCGTACGCCGGACCGGTCCGACGAGCCCGCCGAGGAGGGTGGGCAGCGTCCCCGCGCGGGCCTGCTCACGGAGCGCGGGCAGCTGGAGCCCGGCCGGGACGACGGCGGGGTCCGCACCGCCGGTCGCACTGTCGAACAGGGCCAGCGCTCGCCCGGGTTCGAGCCGGGCCAGGCCCAGCCGCGCCAGCCGCCGGGTGTCGGCGGTCCCGAGCTGGGCGGTCATCCCGCTCGGCGGGGCCCACAGTCCCCAGGCGAGGGAGACCGCGGGGTGCCCGGCCGCGCGGCGCCGGGCGGCGAGCGCGTCCAGATACGCGTTGGCGGCGGCGTAGTTGGCCTGCCCCGCGCTGCCGAGGACTCCGGCCGCCGAGGAGAAGAGGACGAACGCCTCCAGCTCGCCCGCCAGCTCGTCCAGATGGGTGGCGGCGTCGGCCTTGGGACGGAACACCGCGTCGATGTCGTCCGGGCCGAGCGTGGTCAGGGTGCCGTCGGCGACGACTCCGGCGGTGTGGACGACGGCACGGATCCGGTGCCGGGCCAGCAGTTCGGCCACCTGTTCCCGGTCGGCGAGGTCGCGGGCCTCGACGGTCACCTCGGCCCCGGCCCGCTCCAGCTCCGCGCGGAGCTCACCGGCCCCTTCGGCGCCGGGCCCCCGGCGGGACACCAGGACCAGGGAGCGGACGCCGTGCCGGGTGACGAGATGCCGGGCGACCAGCGCGCCCAGGGTGCCGGTGCCGCCCGTGACCAGGACGGTGCCCATGGCGGCCCAGTCGGGCGGGGCGCTCGCCTCGCCCTGGACGAGCCGGGGCACGAGGATCCGGCCGTCCCGTACGGTCAGCTGCCACTCCCCCGCGGCGACGGCGCCTTCGAGGCTCCTCCGCAGGAGAGCCAGGTCACCGTCGCGGTCAACACCGTCGGCGAGGAGGAAGCGTTCCGGGTGCTCGGTCTGCGCACTGCGCACCAGGCCGCGCACGGCCGACGCCACGGGATCGGACTCGGCGTCCTGGGTGATGACCACCAGCCGGGTGGTGCCGTCGAGTACGGTCACGGCCTCGCGCAGCACCCCGAGCACGTCCGCGACGGCCTCCCGGGCGCGTACCGGCTCGGGCGACTCCCCGGCTCCGTCCGGCACGCGCAGGGCCAGCCACGGGGGTGCCCCGGCCGGGGCGGTCCCCTCCGTACGGGCCGTGAGATACGCGACGGCGTCCGGCAACGCGACGACGGCCGTGCCCGCGCCCGCGTCGGCCAGTGGTACCCAGGTCACCCGGTACGGCGCCGGGGAGTCGGACGCCGCCTCCGCCGCCGACGGCTCACGCAGCCGGACGGATTCGGCCGTGAGCACGGGCCCGCCCCGGGGATCGGTGAGGACCAAGGAGTCATGGGTCAGCCGGGCCGACACGGCCGTCGCGCCGGTCGCGTGGACCGTCACACCGCGCCAGAGGTGCGGCGTCCGCCCCTCCTCGGCGACGGCCGTGAGCGCGGCGGCGAGCAGGCGGGGATGGAGGACGTACCCGGCGGGATCCTCCCGCTCGGGCAGTGCGACCTCGGCGACCGGCGCCTCGGAGGACGCCTCTGTGGACGGGGAGTGGGACGGGCGGGGGCGGGCGGTCAGGGTGCCGCTCGCATGACGGGTCCAGGGGGCCTCACCGCGCTCGGGACGGGTGTGGACGGAGACCTGACGGGTCCCGTCCCGCTCCTCACCGCCGACGACGACCTGGACCCGGAGCGCGCGCCCGTCCGGGGCGACCCGGGGAAGGCGGTCGATCTCCAGCGACTCGACCACGGGACAGCCCACGGCGTCACCGCCCCGGAGTGCCAGTTCCAGCAACAGGGCGGCGGGCACTCCGTCGGCGTCGGTGAGCAGCCCGGCGTCGACCCTGCCGGTCAGTACGGTGGTGCCGGTGTCGGGTACGTCGAGAACGGCGCTGAGGACCGGGTGGTCGACGGTGGCGAGGCCCGCGTGGGAGAGATCGCCGCCACGGCCGGACGCGAGCCAGAGGTGCTCACGCTCGAAGACCGTCTTCGGCAGGGGCGCGGTGGGGACGTCGGGGGTGAGGGCGGTCCAGTCGACGTCGCCGCCCCGGGCCCACACCTCACCCACGGCCGTCAGCGCGGTACGGACCTCCGGACGGTCACGGCGGGTCAGGGCGAACGCGTCCACGCCCAGGGCACCGGCGAGGCTGGTCAGCACACCACCGGGACCCAGCTCCAATGCCGTTCCGACATGGAGGTTCGCGACGGCGTCGGCGAAACGGACCGTGGCACGGACCTGGTTCACCCAGTACTCCGGCGAACAGGCCTCCTCATCCGAGAGACGCTCACCCGTCACCGTGGACACCAGCGGAATCTTCGGCGGCGAGAACACCAGCCCCTCGGCCACCCGGCGGAACTCCGCCATCATCGGCTCCATCAACGGCGAATGAAAAGCGTGACTGACCTCCAGCCGGCGCCCCTCCACACCCAGCCGCGACACCACCGACTCCACCGCGCCCGCCGCACCGGACAGCACGAGTGACGACGGACCATTCACCGCCGCCACCGCCACCCCGTCACCCAGCAACGGCAGCACATCCGCCTCAGGAACGCTGACCGACACCATCACCCCACCCGAAGGCAGCGCCTGCATCAAACGCCCCCGCGCCGCCACCAACCGCACCGCATCCGCCAGCGTCAGCACACCCGCCACATGCGCCGCCGCCAACTCCCCCACCGAATGACCCACCACGACCTTGGGCCGCACCCCCCACGACGCCAGCAACACGGCCATCGCCACCTCCACCGCGAACAACCCCGCCTGAGCAAACACCGTCTCCCGCAAAGCTCCTTCGTCCCCGAACACCACCTCCCGCACCGAACACCCCGTCAACTCCCCATCCAGCAACCCACACACCTCATCAAACGCCCCCGCGAACACCGGAAACGCCTCATACAACTCCCGGCCCATCCCCACCCGCTGAGCACCCTGACCCGCGAACAACCACCCCACACCACCCTCACCAGCCACCACCGACGGCACCACCAACGACCCCAAACCCTCAACCGCCTCACCAACACCACCAGCAACCACCACCCCACGCCACTCCCACGCGGTCGTCCGGGTCCTGACCAGTGAGCGGGCCACGGTCGCCAGATCGGTTCCCGACGACTCGACAAACTCCGCCAACCGCACCGCCCCCGTTCGCAGCGCCTCAGGTGAGCGTGCCGACAGGACCAGCGGCATGGGGCCGGAGCCAACAGGGGCGGGGGCGGACACCGGAGTACGGGTGGGCGCCTCCTCGATCACGACATGGGCGTTGGTGCCCGAGACGCCGAAGGAGGACACACCGGCCCGGCGCGGGCGGCCGTTCGCCTCCCACGGAACGGCCTCCGTCAGCAACTCCACCCGGCCCGCGTCCCACTCCACCAGGCTGGAGGGCTGATCGATATGCAGGGTGCGCGGCAGGGTCCCATGACGCAGGCCCAACACCATCTTGATCACACCGGTCACCCCGGCCGCCGCCTGAGCATGACCGATGTTGGACTTCACCGACCCCAGCCACAACGGCACCTCACGTCCCTGCCCATAGGTCGCCAGCAACGCCTCCGCCTCGATCGGGTCGCCGAGGACGGTGCCCGTGCCATGCGCCTCCACCGCGTCCACCTCGGACGCCGCAAGACCGGCGTCGGCCAGCGCCCGCCGGATCACCTGCTGCTGCGCCGGGCCGTTGGGCGCCGTCAGGCCGTTGGAGGCGCCGTCCTGATTGACCGCCGAACCCCGCACGATCGCCAGAACCTCACGGCCCTCCCGTACCGCGTCCGACAACCGCTGCACCACCAGCACACCCACACCCTCAGCCCACCCCGTACCATCCGCATCCGCCGCAAACGCCTTACACCGACCATCGGCGGAAAGCCCACGCTGACGCGAGAACTCCACGAACACATCAGGAGCCGCCATCACCGTCACCCCACCCGCCAGCGCCATCGAGCACTCACCCGACCGCACCGACCGCACCGCCAGATGCAACGCCACCAACGACGACGAACACGCCGTGTCCACCGTCACCGCGGGACCCCGCGCACCCAGCACATACGCCACCCGGCCCGAGATGACACTGGGCTGCGTCCCGGTGAGAAGGAGTCCTTCGGCGGTGCCGGGGGTCAGCGGGCTGGGTCCATAGGGCTGAGGGGTCGCGCCGACGAAGACACCGGTGTTCCGGCCGCGCAGGGACAGGGGGTCGATGCCCGCGTCCTCCAGCGCCTCCCACGACGTCTCCAGCAACAGCCGCTGCTGCGGATCCATCGCCAGCGCCTCACGCGGCGAGATCCCGAAGAACCCCGCGTCGAACGCCCCCGCCTCCGCCAGGAAACCACCCTGGCGGGCGTAGGTCGTCCCGGGGACATCCGGGTCGGGATCGAAGAGCCGCTCCAGGTCCCAGCCACGGTCCGCCGGGAACTCCCCGACCACATCACGCCCCTCGGACAGCAGCTCCCAGAACCCCTCGGCATCCGACACCCCACCCGGCAGCCGCAACCCCATCCCCACGATCGCGACCGGTTCGGAGCTGCTGGCCAGGGCGGTCTCGGGCGCCTCGGCCCCGCCGCCGAGGATCTGGTCGCGGAGATGTTCCGCGAGCAGGGCCGCCGTCGGGAAGTCGAACGCGGCCGTGGCGGGCAGGCGCACGCCCGTCGCCGTCCGCAGCCGGGCGCGCAGTTCCACGGAGGTCATGGAGTCGAACCCGGCCTCCTTGAAGACCTGCCGGGCCGGAATCGCTCCGGGCTCGCCCAGCACGGCGGCGGCCTCGCGGCGGACCACCTCGGTGAGGTCGGCGAGCAGACGGTCGGGCTCCAGACCGGCGAACCCCGGGCGCTCTTCCGGCCGCTCATCCGTGGTGGCGGCCGTGGCGGACAGGGGCGAGCCGTCGGGGGTGAGCCAGTAGTGGCGGCGTTCGAAGACGGAGGTGGGAAGGGGCGCGAGAGGGGCAGGGGGCAGGACGGCCGTCCAGTCGACGGAGGCTCCCGCGACAAACGCCTCCGCGAGGGAACGCAGGAACCGTTCCCGCCCGCCGTCGTCCCGGCGCAGGGACCCGCAGACCGCGATATCGGTACCGGCCGTATCGGCGATATCGGCGATGGCCGCCGTCAGGACGGGGTGGGCGCTGGACTCCACGAAGAGGCCGTAGCCCTCGTCGGCGAGCGCGGTGACGGCGTCGGCGAACCGGACCCGCTG
>NZ_JBHVHF010000408.1:0-5683 GCF_042800315.1 Streptomyces sp. NPDC057638 | reverse complement strand
CATCGGTCTTCCCGGAGCGGGTAGCCGTCGGCCGTGCCAGGGCGGGTAGCCGTCGGCTTCGCCGGAGCGGGTGCCGTCGGCTTTCCGCAGCGGGTCGTCATCGGCGGTGTGGAGCCGTTCGCCGTCGGCTTCCGGAGCGGGTGCCGTCGGCTTTCCGCAGCGGGTCGCCGGAGCTGCCGCGACCCGCTCGGTGGTGCGGGCGGCGACCGCGGAGCTCGGTGTGGAAACGCCTGCTGACCGCCCTGTTTCGCTCATCGGTCAAGTGCGTAGCTGGGCCATGGCCCGCTGGGGAGACTGAGGCGTCAGGCACGGCTTCCGCTGTGGACGATGCCCAGATCGGAGAGGTAGGCCATACGTGACCCACGAGGGGCTCCCGGGAGCGGGACCGGCGCCGGACCTGGACGCGGACCAGGCGCTGACCCGCTTTCCCGTAGATCGTCCACGCTCGGCGGCGCGTACCGGGGCCACGGTGGCGCACCGGTTCACGCTCGATGGCGCGCTCACATCGGGCCTGCGGCGCCTCGCGGACTCGGTCGACGGCACCCTGCTCGGCACGCTGGCGGCCGTGAGTCAGGTGCTGTCCGCCGTGTACGCGGGTCAGGGCGAGGTGACCGCGATGGTCCGGGGCGACTCCGCGGGGGACGACGGCACGACGGTCGTCCTGCGGACGACCGTCGACAACCGGCTCCCGTTCGACCGTCTGCTCGGTGAGGTCTCCGGTGCGGTGGACGCCTCGCTGCCGGGCCAGTTCGCCGTCGCCGATGTGGTGCTGCGGTTCTCCGAGGCGCGGGAGGCCGGGCGGGGCGCGCACGGGGTGGAGGTCTCCGTCGACCATGACCCCGGCGTCCTCGCCACGGCGACCGTCGAGCGGCTCGCCGAGACGTTCCACAGCCTGGTCGAGGGGGTGGTGGACCGCCCCGGGCGCCCGCTGTCCGAGCTCCGGTTGATGCCGGGTGACACATCGCGCCGCGTCCTGCTCGGCTGGAACGACACCACACGCGGGTTCCCCGCGCTCCGCGGCCTGCCGGAGGTCTTCGCCGAACGGGTACGGCTCTCCCCGGACGCGCCGGCCGTGCACGCCGGTGACGAGCGGCTGACCTACGCCGAGCTGAACGAACGGGCCAACCGGCTCGCCCACCGGCTGATCGCCGAGGGCGTCACCACCGAGTCGCGGGTCGGGCTGCTGCTGGACCGGTCGGTGCACGCGGTCGTGTCCATCCTGGCGGTGCTGAAGGCGGGCGGCGTCTACGTACCACTGCACGCCACCTACCCCGAGGACCGCGTCCGCTTCGTGCTGGCGGACGTCGGCGCCGGGATCCTGCTGACGGACCGGGTGATGGCGGCCAAGGCCGCCGCCACCGATGCCCTGGTGCTCAGGGTGGACGACGCGGCCACGAGCGCGGGCCGACCCGCCCATGACCCCGAACGGACCCCGGACGCCCGGCAGCTCGCGTACATCATGTTCACCTCGGGCTCCACCGGAACCCCGAAGGGCGTCGCGGTCACCCACGGCGATGTGGCGGCCCTGGCCTGGGACCATCGCTGGCACGACGCGGCACACCGGCGCGTCCTGTTCCACTCCCCGCACGCCTTCGACGCCTCGACCTACGAGCTGTGGGTGCCCCTGCTGACCGGCGGCGAGCTGGTCGTCGCCGAGCGGGAACCGACGCCCGCCCTCATCCGCGAGCTGATCACCGGGCACGGGGTGACGGCGGTGTTCCTCACCTCCGCGCTGCTGGGCCTGTTCGCCGAGGAGGCGCCCGACTGCTTCGCCGGGGCGGCCACGGTGATCACCGGTGGTGAGGCCCCGTCGGCGGAGGCACTGGAGCGGGTGATGGCGAGCTGCCCCGGCACACGGGTGGTCAACGCCTACGGACCGACCGAGGCCACCACGTTCGCGCTGATGCAGAACCTCTCCCTGGCGCAGGTCCGCTCGGGTGCCACCCCGATCGGCGTACCGCTGGACAACACCCGGCTGTACGCGCTGGACGCGTGGCTGCGCCCGGTTCCCGTCGGTGCGCCGGGAGAGCTGTACATCGCGGGCGAGGGCCTGGCGCGCGGCTACTTCGGCCGCGCCGCGCTGACCGCCGAGCGGTTCGTGGCCGACCCCTTCGGCACGGGAGAGCGGCTGTACCGCACCGGCGACATCGTCCGCTGGCGCGCCGACGGGACGATGGACTACCTGCGCCGGGCCGACGAGCAGGTCAAGATCCGCGGCTTCCGGATCGAGACCGGCGGGATCGAGGCCGCCCTCGGCGCGCTCAAGGGGGTCACCGGAGCCGCTGTCGTCGTGCACGAGACGCGTGGCGCCCGGCATCTGGTCGCCTATGTGGGGTCGGAGGACGGCCCGGAGGCCGACACCGCGCGGTGGCGTGACGCCCTGTCGGCCCGGCTGCCGAGCTACGAGGTGCCGTCCTGGTTCATCCCGATGGCCGCGCTGCCCCTGTCGAACAGCGGCAAGGTCGACCGTCGCGCGCTGCCCGCGCCGCGGCTGGACGCGCTCGCCACGGTGGACCATGTCGAGCCGCGTACGGACACCGAGCGGCTGCTGGCGCGGTTGTGGGCCGAGGTGTTCGGCGTCGAGCGGGTGGGCGTGACCGAGAACTTCTTCACCCTCGGCGGCGACTCCATCCTGGCCATCAAACTCGTCTCCCGGGCCCGGGGCCAGGGAATCCTGCTGACCGGCAAGGACCTCTTCACCAGCCCGACCATCGCGGAACTGGCCGAGGTCGCGAGCCACGCGGCCGGTGACCCCGGCGATCCGGGCGACCCCCCGGCGGACCGCCCGCTGGTCCACCTCACCGCCGCCGAGAGCGACCGCCTCGCCGAGGGCGGGGCCGTCGAGGACGTCTATCCGCTGACGCCGATGCAGAGCGGGATGCTCTTCGACGCCCTGATGACCGGGGACACCGGTCTGCACCTGATCCAGTTCGACCTGGTCCTCGACCAGGTCGGGAGACCGGAGCTGCTCGGCCGGGCCTGGCAGCGGACCGCGGACCGCTCGCCCGTCCTGCGCACCGGCGTGGCGTGGGCGGAGGTCAGCGATCCGGTGCAGGTGGTGCGCGCGGGGGCCACGCTGCCCGTCACCCACCACGACTGGCGCGAGCTGTCGGAACCGGACCAGCGGGAAAGGTGGCACGCCCTGCGCGCCACGGACCGGGCGGCCGGGGTGGATCTCGCCACCGCACCGCTGTCCAGGGTCGCGATCGTCCGGCTCAGCGACACCAGCGTCCGTGTGCTGTGGTCGGCGCACCACATCGTGATGGACGGGTGGAGCGGTGCCGAGGTGCTCGCCGAGGTGGTCGCCGACTACGCGCGGCTGCGGGACGGCGAGGGACCGACACCGCGGCCCCGGGTGCCGTTCCGGGAGTACCTGCGCTGGCTGGCCGAACAGGACGGGGCCGCCGCGGAGGCGTACTGGCGCGGTGTGCTCGGTGACGTCAGCACACCCACCCGGCTGCCCTACGACCTTCCGGCCGCGCCGGACCACCGGCCGCGCGCGACGGCGATGGTGGAGGTCGACCTCGGCCCCGGGCTGTCCGCGCGACTCACGGAGATGACCAGACGGACGAGACTGACCACGAGCACCCTCGTGCAGGGAGCGTGGGCGATCGTGCTGTCGCGCTACGGCGGCGGCCGGGACATCTGCTTCGGCTCCACGGTCTCCGGGCGGACACCGGACCTCGCGGGCGTCGACTCGATCACCGGCATGCTCGTCAACACCCTGCCGGTCCGGGTGCGCGTGGACGGCGGGCGCGACCTCGTGTCCTGGCTGGCCGCGCTCCAGGCGGAGCAGGCCCGCGCCCGGGAGTTCGCGGGGGTGTCGCTGACCCGGGCGCAGCAATGGAGCGGGCTCCGCGCCCGGGACGACCTGTTCGACAGCATCGTCGTCGTCGAGAACTTCCCCTTCGACCAGCGGGCGTTCACCGCGCACGGCGTGGAACTGAGCCACTTCGACACCGAGGTCGGCTCGGGTGCCGCGCTCGGCGTCGTCGTACTCCCCGGGGACCGGCTCACGCTACGGCTCCACCATGACCCGGCGCTGCTCACCGGAGGCGGTGTGCGCCGCATGGCGGAGTATCTGCGGACCCTGCTGGAGGCGTTCGCCGAGGACAGCGAGCGGACCGTCGGCGAGCTGCCGGCCCTCTCGCCCGCCGAGCACCGGACGGTGCTCGGTGAGCGGGCCGGTACGGCCCCTGACACCGCCGTCGAGCACCGCGTCCACGAGCTGGTCGCGGAGCAGGCCCGGCTGCGCCCGGACGCGGTCGCCGTGGAGTTCGACGACCGGCGGCTGACCTATGGCGAGCTGGACGCGCGGGCGAATCAGCTGGCCCACTACCTCATCGGACGCGGCGTCGGCGGCGATGTGCTGGTGGGCACGGCGCTGGAGCGGAGCCCCGACCTGTTCATCGCCATCCTCGGCATCCTCAAGGCGGGCGGCGCGTATGTGCCGCTGGACCCGGAGTACCCGGCGGAACGGATCGGCCTCACCCTGGCCGAGACCCGGCCGCCCGTGGTCCTGGCCCATGAGGCCGGGCTCGGCCGGTTCCCCCGGACCGACGCGGAGCTGGTGTTCCTGGACCGTGACGGGCCGGTCATCGCCACGTACCCGGACACCGACCCCCAGGCGCCGGGCAGCGCCCGCGATCTCGCCTATGTCGTCTACACCTCGGGCTCGACCGGGCGGCCCAAGGGCGTGATGGTCGAGCACCGCTCGCTCTACAACACCGTGACCGCGGTGGTCGGGCCGTACGGGCTCACGCCGGACAGCCGGGTGTTCCAGCTCTGCTCCATGAGCTTCGACACCGGGGTGCAGGACCTGTTCACCACCTGGGCCGCCGGGGGGACCATGGTGGTGCCGGGCCCGGACGTCGCGCGCAACGGTGCCTATCTGGTCGAGAGCATGCTGGCCGGTGAGGTCACCACGGCCTCCATCCCGATCGCCGTCCTGTCGTCGCTGGACGCGGGGTCCCTGCCCGGGATGGAGACCGTCCGGGTCGGCGGCGACATCGTCGCGCCCGAGGTGGCCGAGGCGTGGGCGCGCGACCACCGGGTGATCAACAACTACGGCCCGACCGAGGCGGGCGTGACCGTGAGCCTGTTCGAGGTCGAGCGGGGCGCGGGCTACCACAGCGTGCCGCTGGGCAAGCCGCTCGCCAACACCCGGGCCTATCTCCTCGACGACCGTCTCACCCCGGTGCCGGTCGGTGTGCCCGGTGAGTTGTACGTCGGCGGCGTGGGCATCGCACGGGGGTACGTCGACAACCGGGCCATGACCGCCGAGCGGTTCGTCGCCGACCCGTTCGGCCCGCCCGGTTCACGGCTGTACCGGACCGGTGATGTGATGCGGTGGCGTCCGGACGGCACCCTGGACTTCATCGGGCGCACCGACGACCAGGTCAAGATCCGGGGGTTCCGGGTGGAGCTCGGGGAGATCGAGAGCGTGCTGCGGCGGCATGACGGGGTGAGCGAGGCCGCGGTGACGGTGCGGCCGGACGACACGGGCGGCAAGGTGCTCGTCGCCTACGTCGTGGGCCGCCCCGGGGTGCCGGTGCCGGGTACGGAGGAGCTGCGCCACCACCTCGGGGCCGCACTGCCCGACTACATGATCCCCGCCGCGATCGTGCCGCTGGAGCGGATGCCGCTCAACCACAACGGCAAGCTCGACGGCTCGGCGCTGCCC
>NZ_JBHVHF010000407.1:0-5740 GCF_042800315.1 Streptomyces sp. NPDC057638 | reverse complement strand
GTGGGGGGGGGCGGGGGTACCCCCCACCTGGGTGCGTCTTCGGCGCGGGGGGCTTTTACCGCCGGGGCCCCGCCGGCGCCGCCACGGCCCCGGGATCGCCCCCGGGGCCCCGAAAGAGCATGTGTCACCTTGGAGGTGAGGGTGTCCCAGATCGCAGGCGAGCCCGAAACTCAGGACTTCGTGGAAGTCCGGCTGCCCGCTGCGGGTGCCTACCTGTCCGTGCTGCGTACGGCCACGGCCGGTCTAGCGGCGCGTTTGGACTTCACCCTCGACGAGATCGAGGATCTGCGGATCGCGGTCGACGAGGCGTGCGCGATCCTGCTCCAGCAGGCGGTGCCCGGCTCCGTACTGAGCTGCGTCTTCCGGCTCATCGACGACTCGCTGGAGGTCACGGTCTCAGCCCCGACCACCGACGGCCGGGCCCCGGAGCGCGACACCTTCGCCTGGACGGTGCTCTCCGCACTGGCCGGGAAGGTGGACTCCTCGGTCGCCCCCGACCGTACGGTCTCCATCAGCCTGTACAAACAGCGCGGCGCGGGACCCGGACCGGCGTGAGAAGCGGGGACGGCCCGGTGTGGAACGACCCACCGGCGGTGCGGGACTTCCCGGAGCAGCAGGCCCGGCCGCACCCGGTGGACGGACTCGACGGCCAGACGGCCGCGGCGGAGCAGGCGCAGGCTGGGGGTACCCCCCAGGCGAAGCCCCGGGGGAAGGCGGCCGGAATGAGCGAGCGTACCGAGCAGGAGCACGAGCGCGAACAGCGGCAAGAACAGCCGCGGGAACAGCGGCAGGAACAACGCCAGGAACACGAGGGACAGCAGCACGGGCACGGCGGTCCCCCTGACCGCAGCGGCGCACGGGCGATGTTCATCGCGCTCCGCGAGCTGCCCGACGGCTCCCCGGAGCGCGCGGAACTGCGCAACCAGCTCGTCCGGATGCACCTGCCGCTGGTCGAGCACCTGGCCCGCCGCTTCCGCAATCGCGGCGAACCGCTGGATGACCTGACCCAGGTCGCCACCATCGGCCTGATCAAGTCGGTGGACCGCTTCGACCCGGAGCGTGGCGTCGAGTTCTCGACGTACGCGACGCCGACCGTGGTCGGCGAGATCAAGCGCCACTTCCGGGACAAGGGGTGGGCGGTGCGCGTCCCGCGCCGTCTCCAGGAACTGCGGCTGGCCCTGACGACGGCGACGGCCGAGCTCTCCCAGCAGCACGGCCGCTCACCGACCGTGCATGAACTGGCGGAGCGGCTGGGGATCTCCGAGGAGGAGGTCCTGGAGGGCCTGGAGTCGGCCAACGCCTACTCCACACTCTCCCTCGACGTCCCGGACACCGACGACGAGTCCCCCGCCGTCGCCGACACCCTGGGCGCCGAGGACGAGGCGCTGGAAGGCGTCGAGTACCGGGAGTCCCTCAAGCCGCTGCTGGAGGGCCTGCCCCCGCGGGAGAAGCGGATCCTGCTGCTGCGCTTCTTCGGCAATATGACCCAGTCGCAGATCGCCCAGGAGGTCGGCATCTCCCAGATGCACGTCTCCCGGCTGCTGGCCCGCACCCTGGCCCAGCTCCGCGAGAAGCTGCTGGTCGAGGAGTGACCCGCCGGGCGCGGCGGTCCGGCCCCGCCGCCTCCGCGCCCGCCCCTCCTCACCTGCCCGCCGCGGGACCGGTCACGAGCGGTCAGGCGTCGCGTGTACCGGGCCCGCGGATGTCGAGCGCCTGGGTGGTCGCCGGGTGCACGACCAGCACCAGACCGGTCACGGCGACGATGGCGATCAGGATGCCGAACGGGATCAGCCCGCCCGTGGAGCGCAGCAGCGTCCAGGCCGGGATCAGGGCCATGAGATGGGTGATGAGCGCGGGACCCCGGCTCCAGCTCCGGCGCTTGAGCAGCCCGGCGGCCGCCGCGAGCGGCAGGGCGCCGAGTGCGATCAATGTCACTCCGCCCATCTCCGCCTGGGTCGGGCTCTCCGGGCGGCCGAGCAGGCCCATCACCAGCATGTAGAGGCCGTAGCCCACCAGTGCCAAGCCCTCCAGACCGGACACCGCCGCGGCGGCGGTCAGGCGGGTGGGGCGGGGGCTCTGGTCGTCACTCACCCCAGCAGGGTAGCCCGGTCCGCGCGGGCCCCGGGGGCGGACCCGGGGCTGTGCCCGCTGACCGCCGAGTAGGTACGCTGCACGGCATGCGCGCTCTCCTCGTGGTCAACCCGGCAGCAACCACCACCAGTGCGCGTACCCGTGACGTCCTGATCCACGCCCTGGCCAGCGAGATGAAGCTGGAGGCCGTCACCACCGAGTACCGGGGCCACGCCCGCGATCTGGCGCGCCGGGCCGCCGAGTCCCGGGACATCGACCTGGTGGTCGCCCTCGGCGGCGACGGCACCGTCAACGAGGTCGTCAACGGTCTGCTCCACCAGGGCCCCGACCCCGAGCGCCTGCCCCGCCTCGCCGTCGTCCCCGGCGGCTCCACCAATGTCTTCGCCCGCGCGCTGGGTCTGCCGAACGACGCCGTCGAGGCGACCGGCGCCATTCTGGACGCGCTCGCGGAACAGAGCGAGCGGACCATCGGACTGGGGTACGCGACGGGCACACCGGGCACCGAGGACGAGGCCGTTCCGGGCCGCTGGTTCACTTTCTGCGCGGGCCTGGGATTCGACGCGAGCGTCATCGGCCGGGTCGAGCGGCAGCGTGAGCGCGGAAAGCGTTCCACGCACGCGCTCTATGTCCGCCAGGTCATGCGGCAGTTTCTCGATGATCCCCATCGCCGCTTCGGAACGATCTCCCTGGAGCGGTCCGGCGCCGAACCGGTCGACGATCTCGCGCTCTCCATAATCTGCAACACCTCGCCCTGGACCTATCTCGGTAACCGGGCGATCTACGCGGCGCCCCACGCCTCCTTCGACAGCGGCCTCGACGTGCTGGGACTGGCCCGTCTCTCCACTCCCGCGATCACCCGGTACGCCACACAGCTGCTCACCTCCAGCCCCGAGCGGGGACCTCGCGGTAAGCACGCGGTCACTCTCCACGACCTTGATGAGTTCACCTTGAATTCAAAGGTTCCGCTGCCTTTCCAGATGGACGGCGACCACCTCGGACTCCGCACCAGCGTGACGTTCACAGGCGTACGCCATGCACTGCGTGTGATTGTGTGAGTAGAAGAGCCAAAGGGCCTTTATCTCGAACGTACGGACTGCACTCCACCCCATAGAAGTACGGCTGTGACCTAGTCGACACCGAGGAATCAAAAAAAAGTTTCCGGAAGGGGTTGTATCCGTCGCCGAGGTTTGCGAGTCTCTTCATGGCGATCGGGACGGCCCGCGACATCGGCCCCCACAGACCGCCAGAACCCCTCCTCGAAGCTCAGGACAACGCCAGCATGCTGGGCGGTTGACCCTTCCCTTGCGGGGGGATTCGTGAAAGCGTTCACATTCACAAGCAACTTGCATGTCATACCAAGGAGAGGTAGCAGCCATGGACTGGCGTCACAACGCCGTTTGCCGCGAGGAAGACCCCGAGCTCTTCTTCCCCATCGGCAACACCGGTCCTGCGCTGCTGCAGATCGAGGAAGCCAAGGCCGTCTGCCGCCGCTGCCCCGTCATGGAGCAGTGCCTGCAGTGGGCGCTCGAGTCCGGCCAGGACTCCGGCGTCTGGGGTGGCCTCAGCGAGGACGAGCGCCGCGCGATGAAGCGCCGCGCCGCTCGCAACCGGGCGCGTAACGCGAGCGCCTGATCGCCACCGCACCAGCCTGAGCCTCCGGCGGCGCGTACAGCGAGTACGCACTCACCGCCCACGAGTCGCAGCGCGCAGCAGTACCACCCACAGCATTCGAGCCCCGGATCGTCCCTGACGATCCGGGGCTCGCTGCTGTGTCCACTCCCCCGCCGGTCACGCTCCGCTCATACCGGGATCACTTCTGGGCGCTGACGGGGATGTCCAGCACCACACGGGTGCCACGGCCCGGCGGCGGTACCGGCAGCATGTCGAAGGAGCCGCCCATCTCGCCCTCGACCAGGGTGCGGACGATCTGAAGCCCCAGATTGCCCGCCCGGTGGGCGTCGAACCCCTCCGGCAGACCCCGCCCGTCGTCCTGGACGGTGATCAGCAGACGGCTGTCGGCGCGCTGGTCACCCCGGACCGCCGAAACCTCCACCGTGCCCCGCTCACCGGCCGAGAAGGCGTGCTCCAAGGCGTTCTGGAGCACCTCGGTGAGCACCATCGACAGCGGAGTGGCGACCTCGGCGTCAAGGATGCCGAAGCGCCCGGTACGACGGCAGGCGACCTTGCCCGGGGAGATCTCGGCGACCATCGCGATCACCCGGTCGGCGATCTCGTCGAACTGGACCCGCTCATCGAGGTTCTGCGAGAGCGTCTCATGGACGATGGCGATGGAGCCCACCCTCCGTACCGCCTCGCTGAGGGCCTCACGGCCGCGCTCCGAGTCCATCCGCCGCGCCTGGAGGCGCAGCAGCGCGGCGACCGTCTGAAGGTTGTTCTTCACCCGGTGGTGGATCTCCCGGATGGTGGCGTCCTTGGTTATCAACTCGCGCTCACGGCGGCGCAGTTCGGTGACATCCCGCAGCAGTACCAGCGAACCGATCCGGGTCCCCTTGGGCTTCAGCGGGATCGCACGCAACTGGATCACCCCGCCGTTGCCCTCCACCTCGGTCTCCCGGGGCGCGTAACCGCTGGCCATCTTGACCAGGGCCTCGTCGACCGGCCCCCGGGAGGGCGCCAGTTCGGCGGTGACCTGGCCGAGGTGATGGCCGACGAGATCGGAGGCGAGCCCCAGCCGGTGGTAGGCCGAGAGCGCGTTGGGGCTGGCGTACTGCACCACACCGTCGGCGTCGAGCCGGATCAGTCCGTCACCGACCCGGGGCGAGGCATCCATATCGACCTGCTGACCAGGGAACGGGAACGCCCCGGCCGCGATCATCTGGGCCAGGTCGGAGGCGCTCTGGAGATAGGTCAGCTCCAGCCGCGACGGCGTCCGCACGGTCAGCAGATTGGTGTTGCGGGCGATGACGCCGAGAACCCGTCCCTCCCTGCGTACGGGGATGGACTCGACCCGCACCGGCACCTCCTCCCGCCACTCCGGATCGCCCTCGCGCACGATCCTCCCCTCGTCCAGAGCCGCGTCCAGCAGCGGACGGCGACCCCGGGGCACCAGATGGCCGACCATGTCGTCCTGGTACGAGGTGGGGCCGGTGTTGGGCCGCATCTGCGCCACGGACACATAGCGGGTGCCGTCCCGGGTGGGGACCCAGAGCACCAGGTCGGCGAAGGAGAGGTCGGAGAGCAGCTGCCACTCCGAGACCAGCAGATGGAGCCATTCGAGGTCGGATTCCGCCAGATCCGTGTGCTGGCGTACGAGGTCGTTCATGGAGGGCACGCATGCGAGCGTACCCGCGCGGTGAACCGGCGGCGTGCGGCGCCCGTGATGAAGGGTGTGGGCACGAGCGGCCGACGGAGATCCAGGGTCATCCAATCTGATCGGATCCATGGACATCCTCGATTGGTCTAGTCCACAATGAATGGCGTAAAGCTTCTGTCCTCTCCGCACAGGAGGACAGAGCGAGGACTCGACGCTCTCTGCCCTGACTGCGTCGTGGCCTCTCCTACGGCCAGCGGGACCGCACACCCGTCGGCCGGAGCACTCCGGGCTGCGGTGCCAACGGGTTGAGGGTGCCCACTGCCCCGCCGCCCGGCCTCTGTGGTTTTAAAAAAAAAACCAGCCCAACAGCACAAG
>NZ_JBHVHF010000406.1:0-5798 GCF_042800315.1 Streptomyces sp. NPDC057638 | reverse complement strand
GAGCGGGGGCGGCCGGGGCTGCCGGAGCGGCGGCGGCCGGAGCGGCACCCGGAGCGCCGATCACGGCCAGCTTGGCGCCGACCTCGGCGGTCTCGTCCTCGCCGACCACGATCTCCAGCAGCACACCGGCGGCCGGGGCGGGGATCTCGGTGTCGACCTTGTCGGTCGAGACCTCCAGCAGCGGCTCGTCCTCCTCGACCGACTCGCCGACCTGCTTCAGCCAGCGGGTGACGGTGCCCTCGGTGACGCTCTCACCGAGCGCGGGCAGGACGACATCGGTGCCGCTGGCGCCACCGGCCGGGGCGGCGGCGGGAGCCTCGGCGGCGGGCGCGGCAGCCTCGGTGACGGCGGGAGCCGGGGCCGGGGCCGGAGCCTCGGCGGCGGGAGCCGGGGCGGGAGCGGCGGCCTCGGCGGCGGCCGGGGCCGGGGCCTCGGCCGGGGCGCCCGAACCGTCGTCGATGATGGCCAGCTCGGCGCCGACCTCGACGGTCTCGTCCTCGGCGACCTTGATGGAGGCGAGGATGCCGGAGGCCGGGGCGGGGATCTCGGTGTCGACCTTGTCGGTCGAGACCTCCAGCAGCGGCTCGTCGGCCTCGACGCGCTCGCCCTCGGCCTTCAGCCAGCGGGTGACAGTGCCCTCGGTGACGCTCTCACCGAGCGCCGGAAGGGTTACGGAAACCGACATGGTTTCAGGTGCTCCTAACAGGAAGTGCGGAAGTGGTCGTCGCGCCCGAGGGCGACTCAGGCAGCTCAGTCAGCTCAGCCGACTCAGACATGAGCGTCAACTCAGTCATGAGCGTGCAGGGGCTTGCCCGCGAGGGCCAGGTGGGCCTCGCCGAGCGCCTCGTTCTGGGTCGGGTGCGCGTGGATGAGCTGCGCGACCTCGGCCGGGAGGGCCTCCCAGTTGTAGATGAGCTGCGCCTCGCCGATCTGCTCGCCCATCCGGTCACCCACCATGTGGACGCCGACGACGGCACCATCCTTGACCTGGACCAGCTTGATCTCGCCCTGGGTCTTGAGGATCTTGCTCTTGCCGTTGCCCCCGAGGTTGTACTTCAGGGTGACGACCTTGTCCGCGCCGTAGATCTCCTTGGCCTTGGCCTCGTTGAGACCGACGGAGGCGACCTCCGGGTGGCAGTAGGTCACCCGCGGCACGCCGTCGTAGTCGATCGGCACGGTCTTCAGACCGGCGAGCCGCTCCGCCACCAGGATGCCCTCGGCGAAGCCGACGTGCGCCAGCTGAAGGGTGGGGACGAGGTCGCCGACGGCGGAGATCGTCTCCACGTTCGTCCGCATGTACCCGTCGACCAGGACGTAACCGCGGTCCATCGCGACGCCCTGCTCCTCGTAGCCGAGACCGGCGGAGACCGGGCCGCGGCCGACCGCGACCAGCAGCACCTCGGCCTCGAAGGTCTTGCCGTCGGCCAGGGTCACCCGGACGCCGTCCTGGGTGTACTCCGCCTTCTCGAAGAAGGTGCCGAGGTTGAACTTGATGCCACGCTTGCGGAAGGCGCGCTCCAGCAGCTTGGAGCTGTTCTCGTCCTCGACCGGGACGAGGTGCTTCAGGCCCTCGATGACCGTCACCTCGGCACCGAAGGACTTCCACGCGGAGGCGAACTCCACGCCGATGACACCGCCGCCGAGCACGATGGCCGACTTCGGCACGCGGTCCAGCGTCAGCGCGTGGTCGGAGGAGATGATCCGGTTGCCGTCGATCTCCAGACCCGGCAGCGAACGCGGTACCGAACCGGTCGCCAGCAGGATGTGGCGGCCCTCGACGCGCTGGCCGTTCACATCGACCGAGGTCGGGGAGGAGAGACGGCCCGCGCCCTCGATGACGGTGATCTTGCGGGAGGCGATCAGACCCTGGAGGCCCTTGTAGAGCCCGCTGATCACGTCGTCCTTGTACTTGTGGACGGCGGCGATGTCGATGCCCTCAAGGGTGGCCCGGACACCGAACTGCTCGGACTCACGGGTCTGGTCGGCGACCTCTCCGGCGTGCAGCAGGGCCTTGGTGGGGATGCAGCCGTAATGCAGGCAGGTGCCGCCCAGCTTGTCCTTCTCGATCAGGGCGACGTCCAGCCCGAGCTGGGCCGCGCGCAGGGCCGCAGCGTAACCGCCGCTACCGCCGCCGAGGATCACTAGGTCGAAAACGGTGCTGGCGTCGTTCGCCACGTCACGTCCTCCATGCATGAGTGCCGGTCCTGCCGCAGGTCCCCTTATCACCCCGGGGAACCGGCCGGTCGGCTGGTGTGCGGCCGCTGTCTCGTCGGCCCGGTGAGGGGCCCTGTCCTGCCGAGAACCCATCTTCGCACTTGTTGCCGGGAGGCGGGACGCGGGGCGGGTGTCTGAGGCGTTACCGGGTGGTCCGCGCGCGGTGATTTCGTTGACAGCGAACGCGTACGGGGTGGGTGCGGGGTGGGGGGATGGCCCGACATGGGCGGTATGCCCCGGGCGGGCTCCGTCGCGCCTCATGATGACCTCATGGCGGGCTCCGCCCACCGCCCGGTCATGGATGCCCCCGGGATGACCCCCGGATGACCCGCCCCGGTGGGCCTGTGGCTGCTCCAGGTCGAGACCCCGGTCCCTGGGCGGGCCTGCCCACCCGCCGTGGGCGGGCGGGTCCCTCCCCGTTGTGGGCACGGGTTCCGCCGGGGCGGAACGGGTGGGCACACGGGGAACCCCCTGCCGGGCAGGCATCCCCACCCGCCCAGCCCCGTACCCGGCCTGCCCGGCCACGCAAGCCGCGCCCCCGCGCACCGGACCCCGCTGAGGTCCACACCTCGTGTACGTACCCCGTGACGGTCACGCCCCGGTGCGGGGGGCCTGTCCGGCAGGGGCCGGAGCGACAGAGCCCGTTGCCCGGGTGGTGGGCTTGTGCCCATCCTCCCCCAGCCTTCGGCCGGGGGGACCCCCATCGCCCCGGGCGGAACGCCTGCCCACAAGCAGTGTGGACCCGCCGTGCCCACAAGCGGGCGGGGCCCGGCCGAGAGGAGGCGGGGGTGAGGGAGGGCGCGCCCCCCAGGGGGCGCGCCCGGGGTGGGGCTAGCCGAGGTCGCCGTCGGCGATGCGCTCGGCGAGCTTCACCAGGGTCCGCACGGACGAGCCCGTGCCGCCCTTGGGGGTGTACCCGTACGGCGCGCCCTCGTGGAACGCGGGGCCCGCGATGTCCAGGTGCGCCCAGGTGATGCCCTCGCCGACGAACTCCTTCAGGAAGAGCCCGGCGACCAGCCCGCCGCCCATGCGCTCGCCCATGTTCGCGATGTCGGCGGTCGGCGAGTCCATGCCCTTGCG
The DNA here is from genome assembly GCF_042800315.1 of Streptomyces sp. NPDC057638. NCBI lineage: Bacteria > Bacillati > Actinomycetota > Actinomycetes > Kitasatosporales > Streptomycetaceae > Streptomyces > Streptomyces sp. NPDC057638. The sequence goes on along the minus strand of NZ_JBHVHF010000406.1, from coordinate 2,504 downwards.
CAGCTCGACCGGGAGCGGCATCGGCCAGGACAGCTCGCCGACCTCCTCCGCGATCTCGTGGACCGCGGTGCGGAAGGCGTCGTCGTTGGCCATCACACCGAAGGTGCGGTTGCCGAGCGCCACCATCATGGCGCCGGTGAGGGTGGCCACGTCCACGATGGCGTCGGGCTTCTCCTCGGAGGCCTTCCACAGCGCGTCGGCGAGGACGAGCCGGCCCTCGGCGTCGGTGTTGAGGACCTCGACGGTCTTGCCGCTGTACATCCGCAGCACGTCACCCGGGCGGGTGGCGGAGCCGGACGGCATGTTCTCGGCGAGCGCCAGCCAGGCGGTGACGTTGACCTCGACGCCGATACGGGCGGCGGCGATGACGGCGGCGAAGACGGCGGCGGCGCCCGCCATGTCGCACTTCATCGTCTCGTTGTGCCCGGCGGGCTTCAGGGAGATGCCGCCCGAGTCGTAGGTGATGCCCTTGCCGACCAGCGCCAGCGTCTTGGCGTCCTTGGAGTGGGTGTAGCTGAGCTTCACCAGGCGCGGGCCGTTCTGGGAGCCCTGGCCGACGCCGAGGATGCCGCCGAAGCCGCCCTTGGCCAGCGCCTTGTCGTCCAGCACCTGGACCTTGACGCCGACCTCCTTGGCGGCGGCGGTGGCGACGGCCGCGAACGCCTCGGGGGTGAGGTCGTTCGGCGGGGTGTTGACGAGGTCGCGGGCGCGGTTGATCTCCTCGGTCAGCGCGAGGGCGCGCTCGGCGGCGGCCTTGTGCGCCTTGTCGCGGGGCTTGGCGCCCAGCAGGGCGACCTCGGCCAGCGGGCCCTTGGCGCCCTTGGTGTCCTGGTAGGCGGTGAAGGCGTAGGCGCCGAGCAGCGCGCCCTCGGCGATGGCCTCGACATCCTCGGACGCCTCGATCGGCAGCGCGAAGGCGGCCTTCTTGGTGCCGGAGAGCGCGCGGGCGGCGTTACCGGCGGCCCGGCGCAGGGTCTCGGCCCCGTACGCCTCGTCCTCCAGCGCCACGGCGCCGAGCCCGACCGCCAGGACGACCGCGGCCTTCACTCCCTCGGGGGAGGGGACCTTGGTCACCTCACCCTCGGCACCGGTCGCGCCGAGGGTCTCCAGTACGGCGGCGAGCTGTCCGTCGAACGCCTTGTCCACGGCCTCCGCGCCGGGCGCGACCACGGGTCCCTTGTCGCCCTTCGCGACACCGACGACGACGGCGTCGGCCCGCAGAGTGGCGGCACCGGCAGTGCTGAGAGTGAGAGCAGTCACGGTGGTGAAATCTCGCTTCCGTTGAGTTCTAGGTCCTTCAGGGCCTTGTGGGGACGGGTCGACATCCGCCGGGCAAAGCCTACGCGCGGTCATCTTCCTCGCTCACGGCGGCGGTCACTCACTCGTACGTGGTGTTCCGGGTCGCCCAGGGTGGTACGGGGGCGGGCGCGCGCCCCCGTACGGCGAGGGTTGGCGGCGGCGGCCCGTCACCGCGGCGCTCCTGACCGGCCGGTCAGCCCAGCGCCGGCAGCACCGGCGGGTCAGCCCAGCGCCGGCAGCACCGGCGGGTCAGCCCAGCGCCAGCGCCACCAGCGCCACCGTGCCCGCCGTCTCCGCCAGCGCGCCGAACACATCGCCCGTCACCCCGCCGAACCGGCGCCCGCAGTGCCGCAGCAGCAGTTCCGCGGCCGTCAGTCCCAGGAGGGCGGCGACCGCGCCGTGGAGTGCCCCGGGAGCGCCGCCGTACGCCAGGGCGCCCGCGCCCGCGCAGACGACGGTGACCAGCGCGCCGACCAGGAGGACCGCCCGGGTGGAGAGCACCTCCGCGACCGCCGCGCCCAGGCCCTCGGGCCGGGCCGCCGGGACGCCGTGACGGGTCGCGAGGGTGAGGGCGCACCGCGCGGTGACGGCCGCGAGGACGGCACCGGTGGCGGCGTGGGCCCACCCCCGTTCGTACAGCTGCGCCAGCGCGGCGACCTGGGCGAGGAGGACGAAGAGGAGGGTGATGACCCCGAACGGGCCGATATCGGACCGCTTCATGATCGCCAGGGCGGCGTCGGCGGGCTTGGCGCTGCCGAGGCCGTCGGCGGTGTCGGCGAGACCGTCGAGATGGAGTCCCCGGGTCAGTACGGCGGGAACGGCGGTGGTCGCGACGGCCGCCAGCAGGGGGGCGGCGCCGAGCAGCACCGCCGTGGCGCCGACGAGGGCGGCGGCCAGGCCGATGGCCAGGCCCGCGAGGGGAGCGCAGGCCATGCCCGCGCGGGCGGTGGGGCGGTCCCAGCGGGTGAGGTGGACGGGGAGGGCGGTGAGGGTGCCGAAGGTGAAGCGCAGGGCGTCCGTGCACCCCACGCGCGTCGCGCCCGTCTTCCCACTCACCCCAGCACCCTATGCCCCGCCCTGCCCCGCGCCGCTCCCGGTCCCGGCCCACCTCGCGTCAGGGGTCCGCGGGACCCCCGACGCGGTGCGGAACGGGCGTACCCGCACGCGGGCCGTACGCCCACGCGGCCCCTCGTCGTGGCCCCCCG
>NZ_JBHVHF010000405.1:0-5813 GCF_042800315.1 Streptomyces sp. NPDC057638 | reverse complement strand
GCGCCCTTCACCGAGGGCGCGGCCCGCCTCGTGCTGGAGGGTCTCCCACACACCCCGGTGCTCCCAGCCGACGATGCCCAGGCCGTCGAGGAGATCCCGCAGCAGGGTCAGGGAGAGCCGCCAGTCGGCGAGGGGGGCGGGGCGTTCGGCGTGATGGTGCAGCCAGGCCAGGGAGTCCGCGGTGAAGAGGTCATGCACCCAGGGCATGGCGTGCGGGCCGCCGAAGAGATAGCTCTCGGGTTCGTAGATCCCGCGCACCGGGGTGTCGAACAGGCCGGAGCGGGCACCGAGGCGGGCGGCCAGCTCGGCGTAGAGCGCCTCACGGCTCCCGGGCTCCCTCGCCTGGAATCGCAGCCGCAGCCCGGGAGGCTTATGCATGAAGAAGAAATTGGAGGCGGTTCCCGAGCCGATGACCTCCAGCGCGATCTCCCCGAGAAACGCATACAACTCGGGCCGCACCTGAGCACCGGTCGCCACATTCAGCTGCACCCAGCCAGCGCTCTGGCTTTCCTCTCGAAGGGCCGCGAGACCGGCCGCGACAAAACTCTGACGCGCTTGTGCGTACGCGGTTGTACCAGGAGTGACGGGAACCAATACACCAGAGCTCTCACGAGCGTCACGCAGGCAATCGGCAAGCAATTCCGCCAAGGGGAACACTTCCCGCCCCACCTCCTCCTCACTGCGGAGCCGGCCTCTCGCCTGGGCTCACTCACCGATGAGCGTGACCAGTGAAGACCTGCTTCACAAGCAGGAAATTCAGCCACCTTGCCCAGAAGGGCCATGGCCTCCCTTTCTCGCGCCACCAGATAAGTCATATATTCGGATTGCCTGATGATGGTGCGATAGATATTTCTCCGGCGCTCTCCTCGCACCATCCACCGGAATTTCAGGGGAATTACCGGAGAAACAGTCACCCCCGGCCCATGCCGGATTCCGTGAATGCGCCGTGGCGCACACAACGCGCCCTTCGCGCGCCGAACGCCTCCTCGACGCGACTCCTCAGCCCCCTGTACAACGGCGATCATGAGGGCCCGTCCAGAGGTGCGTCATGACACCCCAGACGAAACTCCCGCACCACGGAGAGGCAATTACCCCGATGAACTCTGATCATTTCCTGTCGCGTGTCCAGAAGAGTGGCGGATTCACGGACACGCGGGCGGCGGAAGGGGTGGTGGCGGCGGTCCTGACGGTCCTCGCCGCTCGTCTCGGCCCCGGCACGGCGGGGGCGCTGGCCGACCGGATGCCCGCCTTTCTCTCCGAGGCACTGGAGGAACGGCCGACGGGGGCGGCGGAGCGCTACGGGGTGGAGGAGTTCTGCCGCCGGGTGGGGAACCTGACCGGGAGCGGGGCACGGGAGGCGCGGCGGGATGTGGAGGTGGTCCTGACAGCGCTGGTGGACGCGGTGTCACCCGGGCAGCTCACCTTGATCCTGGCGGACCTGCCCCGCGGGTACGCCGCCCTCTTCGGCACGGCGGAGCCGCACTGGCCCACTCCCTGAAGAAGGGCCGCGAGGAGGGGCGCCCGCCCCCGACCCCGGCGCGGGCGTCCGGGGCACGGCCGGTGTGACCCACACCCTCCGGCCGCGTCACGGCGTGTCCGATGCCACCGCGCCGAGGCCCGGGGGACCCCAGTCTCCGTACCCCTCCCTAACCGGACACCAGCAGACGGTTCGATTCCGGTAAACCGCCCGGTCGGCGTGGGGTCCGGCCCTGTTCGGGCGCGGCGGAGCGGCTCTGCTCGCGCGCGTACAGACGCAGCAGGCGGGGCAGCGTGAAGCGCAGGGTATGCGGCGCGGCGCCGCAGTCCGGCGGGACGATCACCCCGGCGTCCATCAGCGCCTCCAGCTTCCGGCCCGCCTCGTCCGTCTCGCAGGCCAGCGCCGTGGCGGCCTCGGCGAGGGTGAAATCGGGCCCGGGGAGGTTCCCGAGGCCGCCGAGGACGATCCGGCCCGCCTCCGGCAGATCACGCCAGCCGCTGGCCAGCCGGGGACGTACCCGTATGTCTCCGGCGGCGAGTTCGTCCAGCAGCGCCCGGTCGTCGGCGAGGCGCGCCGCGTACTCGGCGAGCGGCAGATGACGGAGTACGGCCAGTTTCAGCCCGCAGACCCGGACCGCGAGCGGCAGCATGCCGGTGGCCACGACGATCCGGCGGGCCGCCGCCGGGTCGGTGCGCAGCCGGGCGGCACCGATGACGGCGCCGAGCAGGTCCAGGGCCTCGTCCTCACCGAGCGCGCCGAGCGCGACGCGATGGGCCGGGGCGAGCCCGCTGAGCTGGGGGCGGGCGGTGACGATCACGGCACTGGCCCCCGTCTCCGGCAGCAGGGGCCGCACCGCGGACTCATCGGCGGCGTCGTCGAGGACCACCAGCAACCGCCGGTGGGCGAGGCGGCCACGCCAGCGGGCCGCCGCCTCGTCCGGATCGTCGCCGTGATCCGGTGTGCCGGGGGCGGGCGGAGCGGTCCCGGCCAGCCGGTCGAGTTCGGCGAGGACGGTGGGCCAGGGGCGGGGCGTCCCGTCGGCGTCCCGCATCCGCACCAGCAGCCTGCCGTCGGGGAAGACCTCCGCCAGCCGGTGCGCGATATGGACGGCGGTGGCCGTCTTGCCCATCCCGGCGCAGCCGGTGACCACGGCGGCGCGCCAGGGGGCGCGTTCGGGCTGGGCGAGTGAGTCGAGCAGCTCGCGCACATGGTCGCGGCGGCCGGTGAAGTCGGGGAGCTGGGGCGGCAACAGCGTACGGGGCCCGGGGGCCGGGCCGGGGCCCCCGCCACGGCCGCCGGGGCCGGGGCGGCCCGGGGAGGAGGGCCGGTCGGCGCCGTCGAGCAGGGACCGGTACAGCACCTGGAGCGAGGCGCTCGGACGCAGTCCCAGCTCGGAGGCGAGCAGTTGGCGCAGCCCCTCGTAGACCGCGAACGCCTCCGTGCGACGGCCGAGACCGCGCAGCGCGTTCATCTGGATGGCCCGTAAGCGCTCGCGTAAGGGGTGTTGCTCGACCAGGTCGGCGACGGTGTCGGCGACCCGTGCGGCGTTGCCGAGGTCCAGTTCGGCCTCGGCCCAGTCCTCGTACACCTGAAGGTGGCGCGCGTCGAGCCGCTCGCCCTCGGCCAGGATCGCCCGGGAGCCGCGCAGTTCGGGCAGGGCCGGGCCGCGCCAGAGGTCCAGGGCCTCGCGCAGCAGCCGGGCGGCGGAGGCGGGCGCGCCCTGGCCGAGGGCCTCGCGCCCGGCACGGACCAGCCCCTGGAAGCGCAGGGTGTCCAGCTCATCGTCCTGGACATGGAGCAGATAGCCGCCCGTCTGGTACAGCAGCCGCCCGGGGGCGCCGGCGGTATCGAGGAGCCCGCGCAGGGTGGAGACGTACACCTGGAGGTTCTTGCGCGCGGTGCGTGGTGGCGCGTCCTCCCAGAGCGTGTCGGTCAGCGTGTCCACCGGGACCGGGCGGCCCGGGCGGCAGAGCAGTGACGCGAGAAGCAACCGTTGCTTCAGCGGTCCGAGCCGGAGCGGTTCACGGCCCGCGTACACGGTCAGCGGCCCGAGGACGGAGAACCGCAGAGCGGCGGTGCCCGGTCCGGCGTCGCTCGCCATCTGTACCCCCTTGGGAGTCGAGGAGGAGCCGCGTCGACCTGGTACGCACGGCTGGCCGCGGCGCGCGACACGGTCTCACGTTCCATAAGCTCATATGAATATGAGCCTGTCTCATCATTAATCTCCGTTGGCGGGGGCGCAAGGGGCTTCCACTCTTCGGGCACCCGGGTTCCACGCCCAGCGCTGTGCTGCGGCGATACCGGAGGCATACCGCCTCTTGAGCGTCTGTGAATCGGCCCGTCCTACTGTCGGAGCAGAGTGAAGAAGCCGCGCGGAACAGCGTCGGCGCGGCGGGGCGGCTCTCGGGGGAACGCCCCGCCGGACCGCGGGCACCAGGGGGTCGCGTCACGGGCCGGTTCCATCGGACGGGACGCGACCCGGGGGGAACGCACCACAGGGAGATACGCGCCACCAGGGGGACGCGCGCCGCCCGCGGGGGATGGGTACCACCCGGGCGGCGTGCCGTGGTGACGGGGAGAGCGCGTCACCACGGACGGCCGCTCCTACGCCGGTGCCAGGTCAGCGAACGCGACTTGGGCGGCGCACGCGGCTTGGGAGCGAGCGCGGCTTGGGCGGCGAGCGGGGCGCCCCTCCTCCGGGCCCGCGTCCCACGCCTCTCGCGCGGCCCGGGCCAGGGGACCCGTGCCCCGGGCCCGCCTCCTGGGAAGCACGCCCAGCGACCACATGCCTCCGGCCATCGCCTCCCCCGCCCCCACGCCGTCCGCCTGGAGAAGCCATGAAGCAGACAGCGCACAGAAGGCACACCGCGCACAGCGCGAGCCCGGAGCGCGGAGAGCACAACGGCGGGACCGAGGTCGGGGAGAGGGACCAAGGCGGCGGATGGGCCGGGCGGCGACCCGCGTGGGCGCCCGGTCTCCGCCCGGCGCACCCGCGCCCGTCGCGGCCCGCGCCACACCCGTGCTCCAGCACGGCGTCCGGCCTCCCCCGGCGCGGCTCATGGTGAACGGTCCCGGGACCCGCGCGAAGGCCGTCGCCCGCGAGCGCGACCTCGCCCTGTACGGGTGGGGGCAGACCGCCGCCGCCTTCGGATCCGTCGTCACCGCCGTGACGTTGCCGATCCTGGCCGTGGTCCACCTCGGCGCCTCCGCGCCCCAGATGGGGGTGATCAGCGCCTGTGCCTCCCTGCCGGTGCTGCTGCTCGGGCTCCCGGCGGGAGCCTTCGCCGACCGGGTGCGACGGCCCCGGCGCGTCCTCGTCGCGCTCGACGGCGCCGCCGCCCTGACGGTCGGCGCGGTGGCGCTCGCCCTCGGACCGGGCCGGGTCACGGTCGTCTGGCTGGCCGTGCTCTGCACGGTCCTCGGCGCGCTGTCCACGTTCACGACCGCCGTCTACTTCCACCATCTCGCCCCGCTGCTGGGCCCCGGCGGCGGCGGGCGGGTCCGGGCCAGGCTCCAGGCCGGGCAGTACGGCGCGGGCCTGCTCGGCCGGCTGCTGGCGGGGCCCGCCGTCGCCGTGTCCGGGGCGGGCCCCGCCCTCGCGCTCGCCGCGGGCGCCCATCTGGTCGGTGTCGTCTCGCTGGTGGCGCTGCGCTCCCCGGACCGTGTGGTGGGCACGGCGGTGGTCCGGCCTCCGTTCGCCGCGGCACGGGAGGCCGCGCGTGGTATCGCCACCCTGGCGCGCCACCCGTTCCACCGGTCGCTGGTGGTGGTCTTCCTGCTGGTCCCGGCCGCCGCCCAGGCCGCCGCCGGGGCGCTCACCGGGCCGTTCCTGCTCCGGACGCTGGAACTGCCGCCCGTGGCCTACGGCTGGGTGTTCGTCCCCTCCGGCCTCGCCGCTCTGGCCGGTGCGGTGCTGGCGGCGCGGGCGCTGGCGCCCGGCACGCGTCCCGGCCGGGAGCCGTCGGCGGGGCGCGACCCGCGCCGGATGGCGCCGCGCGCCACCGTGTGCGCGGCGGTCTGCACCGCGCTCCTGCCGCTCGCGGACGGCCCGTTGCCGCTGGCCGTCTGCTGTGCGGCGCTGGGGCTCGGTCTGACCGTCCTGTGCGGCGCGGTCGCCCAGGCGGCGGCGACGACCGCGCTCGTCGGGGACATCCCGGGGGATGCCCTCGGGGGGACGATGGCCGCCGTCCATACCGGTACGGCGGCGGCGGGCGTCCTCGGAGCGCTCGCCGGAGGCGCGCTCGGCGGGGCCGTCGGGGTACGCACGGCGCTGTGGCTGCTGGTCGCCGCCCTGGTGGCGACGGTGGTGACGGCGCTGCCGCGCGCGCTGCGGAAC
>NZ_JBHVHF010000404.1:0-5873 GCF_042800315.1 Streptomyces sp. NPDC057638 | reverse complement strand
GGTCATCGCGTATTCCCGCGCGGTGACGGCGCCGATACGCTTTGCCACGAGCCGCTAGAGTCAGCGCGATTCGTCGGGCACCCGGCCCGTGCGGCAGGCCAGGGAGCGAAGCGTGCTGATCCCCCACGACACCAGAATCGCGCTCGATATGGTCGTCGACCTGGTGAACACCGCACCGGACGGCGACGAGGGCGACCGGCTCGCGGACATCCCCGCGCTGGAGGAGTTCGTCGTCCGGCACCGCATCAGTGATGTACGGGAGCTGAACCCGCGCGATCTGCGCGCGGTCCAGGGGGTACGGTCCCGCTTCGCCGAGGTCTTCGCGCTCCCCGACAGCCAGCGGGCCGCCGAGCTGCTCAACGAGCTGGTCGCCGCCGCGGGCACCACGCCGCAGCTGACCAATCACGACGGCTACGACTGGCATATGCACTACTTCGCCCCTGGCGCCTCCATCGCCGACCATCTCGCGGCCGACGGCGGGATGGCGCTGGCGTTCATGGTCGTGGCGGGAGAGCAGGAGCGGCTGCGGCGCTGTGAGGCGCCGGACTGCGGACGGGCCTTCGTCGACCTCTCCCGCAATCGCTCGCGCCGCTACTGCGACAGCCGCACCTGCGGCAACCGGCTCCATGTCGCCGCCTACCGCGCGCGCCGCCGTGAGGCGGCGGGCTGAGCCTCACAGCAGGAAGAGGTCGTGCACGGCGGCCATCAGCAGCAGCACGCCGATCACGGACAGGAAGATCATCAACGGCGGCTGGGAGAGCGCGAAGAGACAGCCTCGCGGCTCATCCTGGTGACGCGGCTCATTCGGGGGTGCGGGGGCCTGGCCCCGGGAGGTATCGAGCATCTCGGGGGTGATGATGTACCAGCCCGACTCCCGATGATCAGCCAACACGCCCCGCGATGACGGGAGTTCACCCCCGGCTGCCCGCCCGCTCCGACGGGCGCGACGGGCCCGGCCCAGGGCCGCGGTGCCCGTCGGGGCGCCGTCCCCGTCCGTACGCGCCTATCGGCGCGAGATCGCGGACCGGCGGAGAAGGGTCAGATGCCGTGCTTCTTGAGGATGGCCTCGATGTCGCTGAAGTCCTCGCCCGAGCCGCCCGCCTTCTTGGGGGAGGCGGGGCGCGCCGTGGGCGTGGCGCGGCCGAGGGCCGGCTGGGAGGCGCCGGGCGCCACGGCCTCGGCACGTGCCGCCTTGGCGGCGGCCTTGCGCTCCTTGCGGCTCCCGCCCGTGCGCCGCTCGACGCCACGGGTGGTCATGAAGAGCAGCCAGGACAGACCGAGCACACCGAAACCGGCCCACGCCGTGGGGCTGAACGCGGTATCGGCCAGCCACTGGACGGCACCCGTGAGCACCAGCCCCAGCGGGACCAGCGCGTAGGCCGCGATCCTGGTGGCGGCCAGGAAGCGCTTGCGGTACGCCGTGACCGCCGCGATCCCCAGGCCCGCCGCGGCAGCGGCGGAGCAAATGGTCTCGGCAATCATGCGGGCCTCCAGGCAGTTCGTGAGCGTTCGCCCCTCCATCCTGCACCGCCGGGGGCCGTCGGGGCCACGGGCGACCACCCCCTCTCAGGGAGATCTCCGGGATGTTCTCCTCCCCAGGTGCCGGTCAGGTCCGCCCGGCGCCCGGCCCAGGGCGTACCGGGGGCCGGGACACCCTGGGACACCGTGGGTCCCCGGGACTGGGAGACTGGCCCCATGAGCGACTCCCCCATCACTGACCGTGTTGACCTCGCCGTCCGTCCCGTGCTCGACCTCTGGTGCGACCTCCAGTGCCCCGACTGCCGCACCGCTCTCACCGACCTTCACGCGCTCCGCGAGCGCTACGGCGACCGGCTGGAGATCCGGCCGCGCCACTTCCCGCTGGAGAAGAACAAGCACGCCTACGCCGCGGCCCAGGCCGCCGAGGAGGCGGCCGACCAGGGCAAGGGCTGGGAGTACACCGAGGCACTGCTGGCCCGGGTGGAAGACCTGTCCCGCCGGGGCGAGCCGGTGCTGCTGGAGGTGGCCCGGGAACTCGGGCTCGACCCGGACGAGTTCGACACGGCCCTGATCGACGGCCGTCACCTCCTGGTCGTCGACGCCGACCAGGCCGAGGGCAAGGCGATCGGCGTGACGGGGACGCCGACGTACGTCATCGGCGGTGAGCGTCTCGACGGCGGGAAGAGCCAGGAGGGTCTGCGGGCGCGGATCGAGGAGATCGCCGACCGCCTCCTCGCCGCTCCCTGACCCTCCCCCCCAGCCTTACCGACCACCGGCCCGGCCCTCCGCCGCCTCGCCCGCACCGCTCGCGGGCCAGGCGGCGCGAGGGCCGGTCGTGTCAGCGGCTCAGGGGCCTGTCCGACCCGGCACGCGTGTCACCAACGTCCCGGGGCACCGCGCCTAGAGCAGTGGCTTGGCGTAGTGGACGGTGAGTGGCCGGTAGTGGAGCGCGGTGTAGAGGGAGCGGGCCGGGCCGTTGCCGGCGAAGACATGGAGGGCGAGGCGCTCCTCCCCCGTCTCGCGCGCGAGACGCTCCGCGTGGCGCATCAGGGTCCGCCCATGGCCGCGCCGCCGGTGTTCCGGGGCCACCTCCACCTCGTAGACATACGCGCTCCGCTCCCCCGTCGGGTCCAGCGTCCGGGAACCGAGCAGCAGATGGCCGACGGTGGTGCCCTGGTGGAGCAGGACGTCCAGGCGGACACCGGGGGTGGCGTGGCGCTGGGGCAGCAGCCGGGTGCGGTCGGACTCGGCCTTGGCGCGCGCACGGGCGGGGGGAAGGCCGTGAGCGGCCACGTCATGCGCGTAGCCCCCCAGGGACCGCTCCCACCAGTCGTCGAACTCCGGCGCGGTCATCGGCCGGGTCTCGCTGCCCGGCGGCAGCGCGGGCGGACGGGCGGCGAGCCGCTTGTGCAGGACGCGGCCGGTCTCGGTGTAGCCGAGGGCGGTGAGCAGCCGGGTGGCGGCGACGGCCGACGGCGGCACGGAGAGCATCACCCGGTCACAGCCCCAGCCCCGCAGTACCTCCTCCGCCGCGAGCGCGGCGACGGTGCCCCGGCCCCGGCGGCGGTGCGGCGCCTCGATCCACAGCGTACGTACAGTGCCGGTGCCCGATCCGGCCGTGGGCCGGGTGGCGATCTCGATGGTCCCGACGGGGGCGCTGTTGACACAGACCTCGTAGTGACGGGAGCGCGTTCCGTCCGCGTCGTCCTGGAGCGGCCCGGTCGGCCGCAGGGTGGTGGTCATCCGGGTTTCCTATCCACCCCGCGGCCGTTCGTCACCCCGTGGGTGCGGGTGATCGGCCCCGGGTCAGCCCAGCCGGGGGTCGGGGTCGGCGGCCGCGCCCTCCTCGAAGAGGCGCAGCGCCTTGGTGGTGACCGGTCCCGGGGTCTCCCCGAGCACGCGTCCGTCGACGGAGCGGACCGCCTGGACGTCACGGAGGCTGGAGGTCAGGAAGATCTCCTCGGCCCGGTCGAGGGCGTCGAAGGGCAGATCGGTCTCGCGCGCCCCGGTCCACTCGACCACCAGCCGCCGGGTGATGCCCGCGAGACAGCCGGAGGAGACCGGCGGGGTGTGGAGCTCGCCGTCGAGGACGACGAAGACATTCGAGGCGGTGCCCTCGCAGAGCCGCCCGGCGGTGTTGGCGAAGAGCGCCTCGGATGCCCCGCGCTCGGTGGCGGCGGCGAGGGCCACCACGTTCTCCGCGTACGAGGTCGTCTTGAGGCCGGTGAGGGCGCCGCGCTCGTTGCGGGTCCACGGGACGGTGATCACATCCGCCGTGTCGGGCCGCGACGGGAGCTCACCGAGGGCGACCACCAGGGTCGGGCCGTCGCTGCCCCGGTCGGAGCCGAGGGGGGCGAGCCCTCCGGTGTAGGTGACGCGCAGCCGTCCGCGCTCCATGGGGTTGGCGGCCAGTACGGCGGCGCAGGCGCGGCGCACCTCGTCGTGGTCGGGGTCGGGGAGCCCGAGGCCCCGGGCGGACCGCGTCAGCCGTTCGAGGTGGAGGGTGAGGGCGAAGGGCTTCCCCCGGACCGCCTTCATGGTCTCGAAGACGCCGTCACCGACGGTGAGGCCGTGGTCGAGGACCGAGATCCTGGCCTCACCGGCCTCCCGCAGTCCGCCGTTGACCCAAAGCTTCATGACGCTGGTCCTTCCGCTGTCCCGGGGCGCGACCCACCCGGCGCGCCCACCGGTTCCGACGCTATCGCGAGCAGCCGCGACGCCTTGAGCTCGGTCTCGTCCCACTCCCGCTCGGGGTCCGAGCCCCAGGTGATGCCCGCGCCGGTACCGAAGCGCAGGGTGGCGGTGTCGGCGCCGCGGGAGGACTCCCGCTCGATCCAGAACGTACGGATGCCCACGGCGAGCTCCCCGGTGCCCCGGTCGGCGTCGACCCAGCCGATCCCGCCGCAGTACGGGCCCCGGGGCGCGGTCTCCAGCGCCTCGATGATCCGCAGCGCGCTCGATTTGGGGGCTCCGGTCACCGAACCGGGCGGGAAGGTGGCGCCGAGCATCTGTTCCCAGCCCTCCTTGGGTCCCAGTTCGCCCCGGACGGTCGAGACGAGGTGGACCAGTCCGGGATGGGCCTCGACGGCGCAGAGCGCGGGCACCGTGACCGAGCCGGTGGCACAGACCCGGCCCAGGTCATTGCGGACCAGGTCGACGATCATCACGTTCTCGGCGTGGTCCTTCTCCAGTAGATCGGCGGCGGTGCGGCCGGTGCCCTTGATCGGCCCGGACTCGATGGTCACACCGTCCCGCCGCAGATACAGCTCGGGCGAGGCGGTGGCGATCTCCACTCCGTACGAGGGAAGACGAATCGTTCCTGCGTAGGGGGCGGGGTTCCCCCGGGCGAGCAGGGCGGTCAGCGCGTCCACATCGGCGGCGGCGGGGTCCGGCAGTGGCGCCGAGAGCACCCGGCAGAGATTGGCCTGATAGACCTCGCCCGCCGCTATGTGCTCCCGGATCCGGCGCACCCCGGCGACATAGCCGGAGCGGTCCAGGGAGGAGACCCAGTCCCCGGCCGCGGGCCCCCGCCAGCGCCCCGGCACCGCCGGGGGAATCGGCTCCGTATGGATCTCACCGAAACGAGCGCAGGTCAGACCGCCTTCGAAGTCCGCGGCGACGGCCCAGAAGCCCGCGGAGTCCAGTGCGGCGGGGTCGCTGGTGACATCCCGGAGATCGGTGGCGACGAGAGGGCCGAAGCGGGCCAGGGGAGCGAGGTCGTACACATCTGTGAGTCTATGACCGGCGCGGTCGGGCCCCGGCCGGGTCGCCACGGAGCCCCTGATCAGCCACTCCTCTCCGGAGAAACCTCAGCACGCTGCGCAAACGCGTTTTTGTGCTGGCTCAGGAATCCGCTAGAGTTCAACACGTCGCCGGGACGCAGCAGCGAAACGGAAAAGACAAGCGGACGTGGCTCAGTTGGTAGAGCATCACCTTGCCAAGGTGAGGGTCGCGAGTTCGAATCTCGTCGTCCGCTCGAAGTGGGGGATCTTCCCGAACCCCCGCAGCACTCCTGGTGGAGTGGCCGAGAGGCGAGGCAACGGCCTGCAAAGCCGTCTACACGGGTTCAAATCCCGTCTCCACCTCCAAGGACGATTAGCTCAGCGGGAGAGCGCTTCCCTGACACGGAAGAGGTCACTGGTTCAATCCCAGTATCGTCCACTGGATCCGCGAGGATCCTCAGCGCGATTAGCTCAGCGGGAGAGCGCTTCCCTGACACGGAAGAGGTCACTGGTTCAATCCCAGTATCGCGCACGCAAGTGCGGTCAAGATCGTTGGTATCGTCATCGCATGTCGCCCCGCGCGATTAGCTCAGCGGGAGAGCGCTTCCCTGACACGGAAGAGGTCACTGGTTCAATCCCAGTATCGCGCACCATCCGGAACCCCCGGCCGTC
>NZ_JBHVHF010000403.1:0-5925 GCF_042800315.1 Streptomyces sp. NPDC057638 | reverse complement strand
ACCCGGCGCAGCTGGGTCCACAGGCGCATGATCTCCTCGGCGTCGGTCCCGGCGGCGCGGTGCGCCGGGCCCGGCGGGCGGTCGGTCGCCGTCACCGGGCCGGCCCGCCGCGCCGTCGGCGGGCGGACGATCCCGGTGCCGGGTTCCGTTCGCGCGGGCCCGCGAAGCCCTCGGGTCCGGGGTCGGCGATCCCTTGGTAGCGCAGTCGGCGTCCCGGGCCGGCCGGGGCGCCGTCGGCCGGGGTGGCCGGGGCCTCGCCCGTGGCGCTGGAGCGGATCAGCAGCCCCTCGGTGACCGGGGGACCCGGGGTCCACTGGTCCGCGGCGAGCGGCGCGGTGACCCGCAGGTCGACGGAGGCCTTCAGCTCGCCGTCCAGGGCGGACCAGACATCCGCCACCGACGTCCCGTAGGCGCTCTCCCCGGCCGCGTCGAGGGTGACCGTGAGCCCGAGGGCGGCCAGTGATCCGGTGTACAGCCGCGCGGGGAGGCTGTCCGAGCGGGTGAGACAGAGCAGCACCCGGGAGAGCAGCCGGTGTTCGTCCTGGGGTCGGTTGGTCCACGCCGTGACCATGTACGTCAGCGCGAACCAGCGTGGCGGGGTGCGCCAGGCGACGAGCTGCCCTTCGGTGTCGTGCACCTCGGCGGCGCCGCTCTGGCGCCGGGTCATGTCCTCGTGGATGCCGTACAGATACACGCTGACGGTGGGCGCGTTGCGCCGGGCCGCCCACTCCCGGGTCGGTGCCTCGAAGACCACCTCGACACCGTTCTCCCCCAGTCCCGACTCCTGGAGCAGCAGCCGCAGTCCCTCGTCGACTTCGTGGATCACCGGCGGTCCACCTCGTCGGGCGGCTGGAGGCTGCCCGTCACCACCAGGAAGGGCGTGGTGACCGGGGTGAAGCCGGGGCCACGGGCGGTGATGACGCGCGGCCCGGTCTGGTCCTTGCGCAGGATCAGCAGCTGGGCGGTGAACCGGTAGCCGGCGCCGGGCCTGGCCGGTGCGGCGGCGGCGGTGATCCCGGGGGTCCAGGTCAGCGTCACCGGCGCGCCGGGCGGGAAGTCCCGGCCACGCACCAGGGTGACGAAGCCGGGTTTGCCGATCGGGGGCACGGCGACGATCCGGGGCCGCAGGATCCGCAGCGGCACCCTGGCCACGTTGTCACGGCGGTTGGCGTCGGTGCCGGTGGTGCTGAGGGTGGCGACGATCCGGGTGGTCAGGGGCTTGTCGGGGCGCAGCACGACCCGGGTGACCACGGTGTCGCCGGGGACGAGGTCGGGCAGGGCGCAGACCCCGTCCGCGCACCCG
The DNA here is from genome assembly GCF_042800315.1 of Streptomyces sp. NPDC057638. Lineage (NCBI taxonomy): Bacteria > Bacillati > Actinomycetota > Actinomycetes > Kitasatosporales > Streptomycetaceae > Streptomyces > Streptomyces sp. NPDC057638. Next base: position 4,622 of record NZ_JBHVHF010000403.1, on the reverse strand, counting down.
GCGGGCAGCGGCTCGGCCGGGATGGCCCGGGGCAGCCCGAGCCGCAGCCGCAATCCGGTGGCCAGCGCGTTGGATCCATTGCGTACGAGGTAGGTGACGACGACCCGGCCGCCGACGAACCCAGGGTTCGGCTGGGCCACGGCGGTCAGTCCGGGCCCGGCCAGCGCCGGGGGCGGTGGCGCGGGGGGCCGGACGGTGGGCGGGCGCGAGGTGGGCGGACGGGAGCTGGGCGGACGCGGCGTCGGCGGACGGGTGGTGGGCGGTGGACTGGTCGGCGGCGCGGTGGTCGGCGGTGGGGTCGTCGGCGGCGCGGTGGTCGGCGGCCGGTCCTCGACCCGCTGCCAGGTCGAGGGGGCGTTGTCGCCCGGCAGCGGGTCGATCACGGCCCCGTTGGCGGACCAGCCGAGCCGCCACCGCCCCACGATGACCCCGGTCAGCCGCGCGGTCACCCGTACGGAGGCGCCCGGCGCGATCACTCCGAGGGAGCACTGGGGCGATCCCGGCGCGCAGCTCCCGGCCGTGCTGGTGAGTCCTTCGAGGCGCAGCGCCGCGGGGATGTCGGCGGTGAAGACGGTGCCCGGCGAGGCGGCCGGTCCGTTGTTGGTCACGGTGACCGTGACGGACCCGGTGGCGTCGACGCGGACCGGCGTCCCGTCGGCGGGGGCGCTCACCGTGAGGTCCACCGACTGCTGGACGGTGGGTTCCTTCTGCCGTCCGGGCATCCGGTTGGTGAGCGGGGTCAGCTCGCCGCTGGCCGGCTCCAGGCTCATCAGCTTCTCCGGGGCGGTGGGTTCCACGCCCCGCCGCGCGCTGAACACCAGCCGGGTGCCGTCGGCCGACCAGACCACGTCACGGGGCTGGAACGGGCCGGTGAGGGTGGTGTCGGGGAGGTCCTTGCGGCACGCCTCGGGATCGCCCTGGGCGGCGGCGGGCAGCAGCACCCGGCAGCCGTCCCCGTTCGCCGGGGTGAGGACGACGCCGTTGCGCTGGTTGTTCCGGCCGCCGCCGTCCTTGCGGTTGAAGGCGATGTCGCGGCCGTCGGGGGAGAACGCCGGGCTGTCGTCGATCACCTCGCAGGCGCCGGGGCAGTGGGCGGCGCTCAGGTCCCGCTGCTGGTCGAGCGCGGCGACCGGCACGGTCCAGACGTGTTTGTTGCCGCCACCGCCGCCGATGACGTGGTTGCGGGTGAAGGCGATGGCCGTGCCGTCCGGGGACCAGGCCGGCTGGGCGTCCTGGCCGGTGAGCTGCCCGGCGGGGGGCGTGATCTCGCCGGTGATCCGCCCGCTGGCCACCTCCGCGAGGAGGATCCGGCTCACCCGGGGGGTGCCCGGGGTGGAGCGGGTGAAGGCCAGCGACCTGCCGTCCGGGGAGAAGGCGGGGTCCGTGTCGCGGACCCCGGGCCCGTGTCCTTCGGGCTCCAGCCACTCCCCCTGGGTGCCGTCGGCGTCGACCAGCCGGATCCGCTGGGTCCGTCCGGGGCCGGTGTGCTCGCCCTCGAACACGGTCACCGCGATCCGCCGCCCGTCGGGGGTGTAGCTCTGCCGTTCCGTCCACGGGTCGTAGCCGGGGCGGGGGTTGAAGAGCGGATCGGCCCCGGGGGTGGTGTTGGTGTCGGCCTCCGGGTCCTCCCGGAGGATCTCCACCCCCAGATCCCTCGGGTCGGTCCCGTCGTGCCGGATGTCCTGGAGGGTCGCGGCCCGCTTCACGGGCGCCGAGGTGCGCTCGACGATCACGGACCCGCCGGTCAGGGGGCCCAGCCAGGTCGGGGAGGTGACCGCACGGTCCTCGTCGAGCTGGAGGCCGGGGGTGTCGCCCGAGCCCTGGCGGGCGCGGTAGACATGGTCGAACGGGGTGGTGCACTCACAGGTCTGGTCCGGGCTGATGAAGACCAGATCGTCGCCGTCGGGCAGCCAGTCGGCGGTCCGGGCGTGCCAGGTGGCCGCCGCGCCCGCGAAGAGCGGTTCGTCCCGGCCGTCGCCGTCGGTCAGCCGGAGCCGGGGGACCTGGCCCGGCTCGGTGAGGGTGTAGGCGATGAGGTCGCGGTGGGCGGGATCGTCCACCGGGTTCCACACCGGTTCGGTGGCCGACCCGGCCGGTCCGGAGTTGACCCGCCGGTGTCCGCCTCCGGCGAGGTCCCGTACGTAGATCTGCGGGGCACCGAGCGCCGGGTCGGCGTCGCTGGAGTAGGCGATCTCGGTCCCGTCGGGCGAGAGCGTCGGCGAGGTCTCGTTGAACGGGGTCTCGGTGACCCGGCGCTCCCCGGTGCCGTCCACCCGGATCAGCCAGAGGTCGCGCTGGTCGCCTGCCTCCAGCGCGTCGAACACCACGACGGTGCCGTCGGCCGAGAGCCGGGGGCGGGCCGCGTTCCGGCCGGTGGTCAGCTTGCGGACCGCGCCGTCGCCGGTCCGCAGATACACCTGGGGGCGGACGTCGTCGCGCATGCTGGTGAAGACCGTCAGCGCGCCCCGGGCGGAGGGGTAGCGGTCGAAGGGGGTGGGGCCGGGGCCGAAGAGCGTCTCACTGGACGTGGTGGTCCGCACCCGGCCCAGGCTGCGGTGGTCCGTACCGGCGTAGGCGATCCGTCCGGCCTCCGCCGCCCGTGGCACGGGCGCGGGCCGCTCGGCGGCGGTGGGGCCGGTCCACGCCCCGGCGCCGAACGCCAGCAGCGACACCACGAGTGCCAGGGCGACGGTCAGTCCGCCCAGCCTCAGGCTCCTTACCGGGCCAGCGGTCCCGACCACGTCCACCTCACAGTCCCGGGGAGTCCTCCGGGTACGAGCCTGACCGGACCACGACGGTGGAACCAGGCCGTGAGTACCCGGCGCGGGGGAAGGTGCCGCTGCTCTTTCGGGCAGCGGCACCGTCCGGAACCGCCCGGAGGGGCCGTGGTGCCGCGCCGTCCGGGACCCGCACCGGCCCGGAACACGCGGCGCCGGGGGCGCTCCCCGGTGCGGCGGCACACCGTCAGGCGGGCCACGGCCCCCGTACCGGCACTCCGCCAGGCACCCCACGCGAGAGCGCCACCCCGCCGGGCAGGCCACGCCGGACCGGCAACCCGCCAGGCGCGCCCGGTCAGATCAGCCCGTGGCGCAGGGCGTAGCCGACGGCGTGGGCGCGGTTGCGCAGGTGCAGCCGGGTGGTGACCTCGTGCAGCACGTTCTTGACGGTGCGTTCGGAGTACGAGGTCTTCTGGGCTATCTCGACGGTGTCCAGCCCCTCCGCCACCAGTCTCAGCATCTCCGCCTCCCGGGTGGTGAGGGTGGAGAGCGACAGCCCCCGGGGATCGAGCACCATCCGCTGCATGCTGCTGACATGGTCCAGCAGCTTGCCGAGCAGATCGCCCGGCAGCACCCCCTCCCCCTTCGCCATCGCCGTGACCAGGTGCAGCAGCCGGGCCTCATCGGCCTCGGCGCGGCGCATGACGGCCGTGACCCCGCATTCGACCACCGTCTGGAGCGCGCCCGCCCCGAAGGAGCCGACCACGAGGCCGGTCCTGGTGCCGGTGTCCCGCTGGAGGCGTCGCAGCAGTTGCACGGCCGGATCGTCCACCGTGTCCACCACCACCAGCGAGACCGTGGCGTCGTCGGCGGCCTCCATGGGGAGTAGTTCGATCTCCGGTCGCTGCCGGAGCTGCTGGACCACCCCGCTGTGCAGGATGAGGTCCTGCGCGTACACGGCGACGGAGATCCGGCCCGCGTCGGCACGCGAGGCGTGCTCCCTCGCCGCCGTCGGCCACTCCGGCGGCTCCGAGCCGGGTCGGGGCGCACAGGAGGAATGCTGCTCCGCTGTGGTTGTCATGGCTGTAGCCGTTCCCTTCGTCCCGATGTCATTCATATGCGCTCGCCCCGCTTCCAGGTCGTGTGTGGGCGGACGCGGCACGCGGGCGCCGACGCGCCGCGAGGGCAGCGGGCCTTGCCCGTGGGTTGCCCCTCCCGCCCTTCGTGCGGAGGGCGCCACGGCCCTACCGTCGCGTCGTGACTACCTCTGCCGAACTCGAAATCCCACCCGTGACGGTGGCGCCGGGTGGTGAGGCGACCACCAGCCTCACCATCCGCAACGACAGCGACATCGTGGAGGCGTACACGCTCGATGTGATCGGCGACTGTAGCCCCTGGACCACCGTCGAACCGGCCCGGGTCTCGCTGTACCCGGGGACCTCCGAGCGGGTCACGCTCCGGCTGGCGCCGCCCCGCTCGCCCGATGTCCGCGCCGGTCGGATGCCCCTGGCCGTACGGGTGCGGCCGGCCGAGCACCCGGAGGCGGTACGGGTACCGGAGACCACGGTGTACGTGGAGGCGTTCCATGAGCTGGGCGCGGAGCTGGAGCCGCACCGCAGGCGCGGCTGGCTCACCGCCCGTTACCAGACCGTGGCGCACAACCGTGGGAACACCCCCGTGACCGTCGCTCTCGCCGGTCTGCAGGAGGGGGAGGAACTGCGTTTCGGTTTCGACCCGGAGCGGCCGCGGCTGGAACCCGGCGCCTCCGCCCAGGTGCGGCTCCGGGTCCGGGCCCATCAGCCCGTCTGGTTCGGTACGCCGGTGACCTGGCCCTTCGAACTCTCCATCAGCGAGGCGGCCGATGATCCCGGCGGCGACGCGGTGGCGGCGTCCGGTCCCTCGGCC
>NZ_JBHVHF010000402.1:0-6014 GCF_042800315.1 Streptomyces sp. NPDC057638 | reverse complement strand
TGCCGTGCTCGTCGAGGACCTGGCCCTCGGCGGTGGCGGTGCGGCGCCCCGGGCGGGGCGGTCGGCGGGGAGCAGGCGGGGCGGCGGCTCCCCCTTCCTTACTTGGCGTCGGCGTTCGCGGCCTTGACCAGCACGTCCTTGGTCACCGCGCCCGTGTACACCGTCCCGTCCTGGGTGATCAGGGCGTTGACCAGCCGGGTGGAGAAGACCGTACCGGTGCCGAAGTCGCCCCGGACCTCGTCGCCGAAGGAGCTGAGCAGGCCCTTGGCCTCGGCGGGCACCTCGTCGCTCTTGGCCAGCTCGGAGGGGGTGGGGACCTTCGCGTCGCCGCCCGGGGAGGCCAGCTTGACGACCGAGCCCCAGCCCTTGCCGAGCACGTCCAGGCCCTTGAAGGCACTGGCCTCGGGGCCGGCGCCCGGGTGCCCCGCCGCCTTGCCCGGCTCGCCCCGTCCGCCCTCCTTCGCCTCCGTGACCTTGGCGTCCTTCGGCGGGGTGAAGTCGAAGGTGGAGGCGGCCGGGCGGGAGAAGTCGACCGAGGTGAAGCCGACATCGATGGCGGCCTTGCCACCGCCGCTCGGGGTGACGGTGAACGCCAGCGGGGTGCCGGTCCTGGCATCCACCGCGATCTTGACCGAGCCGATGGTGGAGCCGCCCTGCTTGGGCTTGATGACGAGCTGGTAGGCGTCGCGGTCGGCGATGCGCGCGGTGGAGCCGACCGTCACGGACGTGGTGTCGCCGACGGCCTTGAGGGTCTCGGTGGCCAGCGCCCTCGGCGTGGGCGGGACCGGGCGGCGGGCCTCGCCGCCCTCGCCCTTCCCGCCCGGCTGGGTCTCCTTGGCGTGGAAGACCTCGTTGGAGCCGCTGTCGTAGCCCCACAGCTCGCCGCCGTCGTGGATGAGGCTGTACTCGGCGTTCTTCTCCAGGATGGAGAGCTTCTGGCGCTCGGGGCCGTCGATGGCCACCCGCAGGGTGTGCGACCCGGAGGCCAGTTCCATCAGCTTGGACTCCGGCGCCGCCGAGGAGCCCGCGCCCTCGCCCTCCGGGGCGACCGAGGACATCAGACCCTCGCCGAGGCCGCCGAGCGACGGCAGCCCCAGATCCGTACGGATCTTGACCATGCCGGAGAGGCGCTGGGTGTCGGAGGCGGCGATCTTCTCGATCAGCTGCTGGGCGGTGATGTCCGGGAGGTCGGGGTCGCCGGAGGCGGCGAGCGCCGGGACGAGACCGATGGTGGCGGCGGCCACACCGGCCACCGCGACCGGCACCAGGTAGCGCGCCGTCTTGCGGCGTCCGGCCGAGGACCCCTGGGTGGGGCCGGTGGTTTGAGCGCTGTCGTTCGCGTCCATGGTGTTCGCCTACCTCCGTGTGGTTCGGGAGCGTTGTCCAGCGGCGGTCGCCCGCCGTATGACCATCACACCAAACCCGGTGGAGGGAGGGCGTCCCTCCCCGGAAGCAACCTGCCGTACTGCTGAAGGATGACGGAGGGCGCGGCACCTCCCCCATCCAGTAGGGGAGGTGCCGCGCCGTCACGCAAGGGTCGTGCCGCCGGGACCGGGTCTCACTTCTGGAGGAAGACGTAGTCCGCCCCGTAGGGGACCTTCACGATCTGCCCCACCCGGCAGGTGCCGTTCGGGGCGACCCCGCCCACCGTGTTCAGCCGGAACAGCTCCTGGGTGGTGGCGAAGAGCCCCGTGGCCGCGCCGGACTGGGTCGCCTTCAGATCGAGCTCGGCGATGTTGTCCTCCCCGTTGGGCGTCGCCTTGATCAGCGCGCCGGTGATGGCGCTCCGGTCGGTGGCGATCCACTGGGGCTTGCCCGAGTTGGGCGCCACGAAGGAGTGGGCGATATGGCCCGCGAGGGTGGCGGTGACATCGCGCTGCTGGAAGGAGTTGGGGGCGCCGCCCGCGTTCGTCTTGCACTCGTAGATCTGGTCACCGGTGACGACGGACGCCTGGAAGTTGGTCAGCGCCTTCTCGAACGGGAAGGCGCTGGTCACCTTGTGGAACTGGCCGCGGACCGCGCCGCCGGGGAACTCGGCGGTGTGGAAGTTGGCGTAGTGGCCGTTCGGGTTCTTGGTGAAGGCGTCGAGCGCCGCCGCGTCCGTGACCGTCACGGAACCCTGGACCGAGCCGGTCCAGCCGTTGATGGGCTTGACGCCTCCCGCCAGCGGGGTGAGGTCGATCTTGATGCCGCCGTTGACCCCGCGGACGCCCTGGTGGATGTGGAGCATGGTGGGCTTCTGGGTGGCGCGGAACTTGATGGCGACGGAGACCTTGTTCCCCTCGACCTTCACGAACTGGAGGGCCACCCCGTCGCTGTCGCCCACGATCGGGCCGCCGGGGTTCTGGACCTCGTTCGCGCCGTTCAGGCTGGCGAGGAAGAACTGGGCGGCCTTGGGGGCCGCGGCCGGTCCCCTGCCGTCCGCGGCGACGGCGCCGGCGGCGCCGTGTCCGGCGTGCGGGGCGGCGGCACTCGTGCCGTCGCTGGCGAACGCCGGGAGGACGGCGAGGCTGACACCGGTCGCGGCGGCGACGGCGGTGGCACCGACAAGTGCCCACATGGTGCGCTTCATCAGATGATCTCCCCGTACTTCAGCCGATGCCCTGTGCGTCGGCTTCCAGGCATCAGTACGGAACGAATCCGAGGCGGTACTCACTCCGTCACGGTGACCCACATCACAGATCAAAAGAGGCATCAGAGCAGGTCAGAGTGGGTGCACAGATGAACCTCGGTGGTTCGTTCGATTCCGGCCACCTGAATTCCGGGTCAGTAAGGAGAAGCCGGAGGTGGTCCGGTCATGGCCCGCCCCTTCCGGCCGCGACCCCTCCCCCCTGGTCCCTCACGATCCGGCCGCCCCATCCGCACCCGCCGTTCGGCACCCAGGGAAAAGAACCCAGGGGCAGGGAAAGGGGGACGCGCGGGATCGACCACACGGGCGTCCACGTCGGCCCGGCCGTGCGCCGGGCGTCACGAGAGAAAGCCCCGAGCGTCAAGGAGAGGAGAGGAGAGGAGAGGAAAGGAAAGGTGCGGAGAGAAGAGAAGAGGAGAGGCGCGGAGCTATCAGGAGAGGCGCCGTCAGCCCGCGCGGTGGACGACCGCGTCGCAGAGCTCCTCCAGCGCCGCCCGCGCGTAGCACTCCGGCAGCGGCGCCAGCACGGCGCGCGCCTCCTCCGCGTAACGGACGGTGTCCCGGCGGGCCTGCTCCAGCGCCGGGTGGAGACGGAGCAGACGCAGCGCCTCGCCATGGCGGGCGTCGTCCGTGAGGTCCCCGTCGAGGAGTTCGACCAGCGCCAGGTCCCCGGGGTCGCCGGTCGCCTCGGCCCGCGCCCGCAGCAGCAGCACCGGCAGGGTGGGAATGCCCTCCCGCAGATCGGTACCGGGCGTCTTGCCGGACTCGTGGGAGTCGCTGGCGATGTCGAGGACGTCGTCGGCGAGCTGGAAGGCGACGCCGAGGCGCTCCCCGTACTGCGTCAGGATGTCCACCACGCGCTCGTCGGCGCCGGACATCATCGCCCCGAAGCGGCCGGAGACGGCGATCAGCGAGCCGGTCTTGCCCGCGATCACATCGAGATAGTGATCCACCGGGTCGCGCCCGTCGCGCGGCCCCGCCGTCTCCAGGATCTGTCCGGTGACCAGCCGTTCGAACGCCTCGGCCTGGATGCGGACGGCCTCGGGGCCGAGGTCGGCGAGGATGTGCGAGGCGCGGGCGAACAGGAAGTCTCCGGTGAGCACCGCCACCGAGTTGCCCCAGCGGGCGTTGGCGCTGGGCACCCCGCGCCGCACGTCCGCCTCGTCCATGACGTCGTCGTGGTAGAGCGTGGCGAGATGGGTCAGCTCCACCACCACCGCCGAGGGCACGATCCCGGGCGCGTAGGGGTCGCCGAACTGCGCCGCCAGCATCACCAGCAGTGGCCGGAATCGCTTGCCTCCCGCCCGAACGAGGTGCTGCGCGGCCTCCGTGATGAAGGGCACCTCGCTCTTGGTGGCGTCCAGCAGGCCCGCCTCCACGGCAGACAGTCCGTTCTGGACATCGGCTTCGAGAGCCTGGTCCCGCACGCTCAGCCCGAACGGCCCGACGACGGTCACGAGGAGGTCTCCTGTCTGCTGATAATCACACGGATTGTCGAAGTCTCGGTGGATTCACTCAAGGCAGCGTATCCGGTCGGGTTTGGATCACCGCGAGCGCCTTCCCTCATGCGCCGGTATGTTCGTGATCAGCCCATACGCCCGAGGGCGAGCCCTTTCACCGAGATCCACGAGCGGCCCGGAGAGCGCGGTCTCGCGGGGAGCGAGACGCCCTTCCCCGCCGAGGTCCCGTCATGCGCCATCGCCTTCGTCCTCCAGAGGAAACCAGCCACGCGGACCTCCTGATCCCGCTGCGGGACGGGACCGAACGGGCCGCCCGCGTCTGGCGGCCGGTCACCGGCGGACCCGTACCGGCGCCGGTCGCGTCCACGCCCGGCCGGTTCACCGACGCGAGCGGGTCCCGGGACTGGCAACGCCATCCCTGGTACGCGGGACACGGTTACGCCTCACTCGATGTGGACGCGCGGGGGCACGAGATGGTGTGCCGCGACGACACCGGGGTCGTCTTCCACCGCGCCTGGCATCGGACGGAGAGGCGGCGGACCGGGCGGCCCTCCGGATGATCGCGCTCTGCCAGGGCGGCGCGCGCCCGACGTAACGTGTCCCCAACACGTGGAAAGCGAGGCAGGCACCGATGTCCGAGCAGAGCCCGCTCGATCTCGCCGAAGGTGATCCCTTCGGCCCGCACAACCTTCCCTACGGCGTGTTCACCACGGCCGACGAGCCCGAGCGCCGAAGGGTCGGCGTCCGCGTCGGGTCCCATGTGCTCGACGCCGGGGCGGCGGCCAGGGCGCTGGGCTCCCCCTACGCCGCGCTGCTGGACCAGCCGTCCCTGCGTCCCCTGCTCACGGCGGGCCGCACCGCGTGGCGCGATGTACGGCGGGCCCTCACCGCGTGGGTGACGGTCCCCGCGCACCGGCCGGACATAGAGCCACTGCTCCACCCCGTGGGCGAGGTGGCACTCCACCTCCCGTACGAGGTCGCGGACTACGTCGACTTCTACGCGAGCGAGAACCACGCCACCAACGTCGGCCGGATCTTCCGCCCCGACGGCGACGCGCTCACCCCCAACTGGAAGCATCTGCCGATCGGATACCACGGTCGCTCCGGCACGGTCGTCGTCTCCGGCACCGACATTCCGCGCCCGCTCGGCCAGCGCCGTCCCCCGGGCGCCGAGAACCCGTCCTTCGGGCCGTCGGTGAAGCTGGATATCGAGGCCGAGGTCGGCTTTGTCGTCGGGGTGCCGTCGGAGCGGGGCCGCCCGGTGCCGCTGGGCTCCTTCCGTGACCATGTCTTCGGGGTCTCGCTGCTCAACGACTGGTCGGCGCGGGACATCCAGGCGTGGGAGTACGTGCCGCTGGGTCCCTTCCTCGGCAAGTCCTTCGCCACCTCCGTCTCGGCGTGGGTGACCCCGCTGGAGGCGCTCGACGCGGCGCGCACCGCGCCCCCGGCGCGCGACGTGGCGCCGCTGCCGTATCTGGACGACGCGGCCGAGGAGGAGCAGGGCGGTCTCGACCTGCGGATCACCGTCTCGGTCAACGGGCATGTGATCGCCGAGCCGCCGTTCGCCACCATGTACTGGACGGCGGCGCAGCAGCTCGCGCATATGACGGTCAACGGCGCGTCCCTGCGCACGGGCGACCTCTACGGCTCCGGCACGGTCAGCGGCCCGGAGACCCATCAGCGGGGTTCGCTGCTGGAGCTGACCTGGAACGGGCGGGACCCGCTGGAACTCCCCGAGGGCAAGCGCACCTTCCTGGAGGACGGTGACGTGGTGACGATGACCGCGTGGGCCCCGGGTCCTGACGGGACCCGGGTGGGGCTCGGCGAGGTGACCGGCCGGATCGTTCCTCCGCACGCGTAACGGCGTCTCCGCCCGCGTCAGCGGGTGTGCGTACGTACGAGAAAGGGGGCGCGCCACATGATGG